>CALEJD010000061.1 GCA_937898195.1 uncultured Clostridia bacterium
GGTACAGGTGTTGTTAAAATCACTCCTGCTCACGACCCTAACGACTTTGAAGTAGGTCAAAGACATAATCTTCCAATTGTTCGCACATTTACTTATGACGGTCACTTAACAGGTGCAGAAGACAAGAGAATTGCAGACGAGCTTATCGCAAGTGGACGGGCTACTGAAAACGAGCCTGAAGTTCTTGACTGTGGTAAGTATGCTGGAATGACAACAATGGAAGCAAGAAAAGCAATACTTGAGGACCTTAAAGCAGGTGGATACCTTAAAGAAACAGAACCACGTAAGCACGAGGTTGGTACTTGCTATCGTTGTCACAACACAATCGAACCAATGGTTTCAAAACAGTGGTTTGTTCGTATGGTTCCTTTGGCAAAACCTGCTATCGAAGCAGTCGAAAAAGGCGAAACAAAGTTTATTCCTGAAAGATTTACAAAGAATTATCTCAACTGGATGAACGGTACTCGTGACTGGTGTATTTCTCGTCAGTTATGGTGGGGACACAGAATTCCTGCTTGGTATTGTGACGACTGTGGTGAAACAATCGTTTCAAAGACAGAAGTAACTACTTGTCCAAAATGTGGCAGCACACATCTTCGTCAGGATGAAGATACACTTGATACTTGGTTCTCATCTGCACTCTGGCCATTCTCAACACTTGGTTGGCCTGAACAGACAGAAGACCTTAAACATTACTACCCAACAAATACACTCGTAACAGGTTACGATATTATCGGTTTCTGGGTTTCTCGTATGATTTTCTCTGCTCTTGAATACACAGGACAAGTTCCATTTGACACAGTTCTTATTCATGGTCTTGTTCGTGACGCACAGGGTAGAAAGATGTCAAAATCTCTTGGTAACGGTATCGACCCACTTGAAATTATTGACCAATACGGCGCTGACGCATTGAGATTTACTCTTGCAACAGGTAACAGCCCAGGTAACGATATGCGTTTCTCTGACGAAAAAGTTGAAGCAAGCCGTAACTTTGCTAACAAGATTTGGAATGCTGCTCGTTTCATCCTTATGAATCTTGATGAAAACGAATATGCACCATATGTTCCAAAGAACCTTGCAATCGAAGATAAATGGATTTTATCTAAATACAACGACCTTGTAAAAGATGTTACAGATTCACTTGAAAAATTCGAACTTGGTCTTGCTGTGCAGAAACTCTATGACTTTATCTGGGACGTATTCTGTGACTGGTATATCGAAATCGCAAAAATCCGTCTTAACGGCGAGTGTGCAACTGCAAAAGCAACTGTTAAAGCAGTGCTCGTTTATGTAATGTCAAATACACTTAAGCTTTTACATCCATTTATGCCATTCATCACAGAAGAAATCTGGCAGACACTTCCACACGATGGTGACTCAATTATGATTTCAGAATGGCCAGTATTTACAGAAGAGCTTTCATTCAAGGCTGACGAAGCTGAAATGGAAAGAGTTATGACAGCAATTAAGGCTGTTCGTAACCGCCGTGCAGAAATGAATGTTCCACCATCAAAGAAAGCAAAGATTTTCATCGAAACAGCTTATGAAAAGACTTTCTCTGAGGGTGCAAACTTCTTCGTAAGACTCGCTTCAGCTTCTGAAGTTGAACTCGTTAAGGGCTATGAAAATGACGAGGCTGTTGCTATCATCACAGAAGACGCAAGACTCTTTATTCCACTTGACGAACTCGTTGACTTCAAGGCAGAGTTAGAACGTCTTGAAAAAGAAAAAGCAGGCGTGCTTAAAGAAATCGCATTCGTTTCAGGCAAACTCAACAATGAAAAATTTGTTGCAAAAGCACCTGAAGCACTCGTTAACGAGCAACGCGAAAAACTTGCAAAATACAACGAAAAACTCGCAATGCTTGAAGAAAGTATCGCAAAAATAGCAAACAAATAAACAAAAAAGGAATTCTCGTTTGAGAATTCCTTTTCTTTTGGTGGAGACAATCGGACTCGAACCGACTACCTTTTGAATGCCATTCAAACGCTCTCCCAGGTGAGCTATGTCCCCGAATGTTCTAATTTTAGCATATTTTGTGCTCGTTTTCAATGATTTGATTTTTTGTTTGATATATGATAAAATATATTATCAAATTTTGTAGGTGATTTTTTGGAATTCTTAACAAAGGAATATAGTTTTCCGTCACATTCAGGCTTATGCGATATTTATGCTCAGAGTGCTGCACCCATTGATTATGGTTCAATAAAGGGTGTTGTGCAGATTTCACACGGTATGGCTGAATATTCAAACCGTTATGCTCGCTTTGCACTTGAACTTTGCAAAGAGGGTTATGCGGTGTTTGTCAGCGACCATATCGGACACGGCTCATCAATAACAGACCGTGATATGCTCGGCTTTTTTGGTGAAACTGACGGCGAAGAGCATTTTGTTGAAGACCTGAAAACTTTGACAGATATAATCAAGGGTGAATATCCTGACTTGCCATTCTTTATGTTAGGTCACGGAATGGGCTCTTTGATTGCAAGAAAATACACAGCCAAATATGGGTATTTGCTTGACGGTGTAATTTACACAGGCACAAGTGGTGAAAATTCAGCAGTTGGAATTGGTATTCAACTTGCAAATACATATATCAAGCAAAACGGACCAATGCATCGTTCAGAACTGATTGATACTATCGCTTTTGGTGGTTATAACAGAAAGACCCCCAAAAGAACACATTGCGACTGGGTATCCCGTGATGAAGAAGAAGTTGACAAATTTATAGCAGACGACCTTTGCGGATATAAATACACAGTCAGTGGTATGAGAGCGCTGTTTAATCTCTTGAAGCAGGTTTCATCTCGCAGATGGTTTAACTCTGTGCCACTGAGTATGCATATCTTGATGCTTTCGGGCTCAAAAGACCCAATAGGCGATTATGGTAAGGGCGTTGAAGAGGTTTATAAAAAGCTTAAAAAGACAGGGCATAAGAATGTAACAATGAAGCTTTATGAGGATGCCCGTCACGAAATTCTCAACGAAACAAACCGTCAGGAGGTTTATGAGGATATTATAAACTGGCTCGACGAAAAGGTTGAACTTCATAAAGAGGTAACAGCACCGGTTGTGCCTGCTATCGACGAGTTGCCGGACCCAGAAATTTTGGCAGAAATCAACGAGAAAAAGGTTGAAGAAATCTTGGAGCAGGTTGAAGAGATTATTCCAACAACCGAAGACTCAATCGAAGAAAAAACAAAAGAAGTCGTTGAAGAAATTATGGCAGAAACCGTTGAAGAAATAATTGAGTAAAAAATAAGACCTCTCAAGTGAGAGGTCTTTTCTTATGCCTTGAATTATTCTGTAATCATCAATGACTTAACGATTGCTGTCATTTCTTCTTCGCCATAGATTACTGGTACTGGGTAGAGTGGGTTACCTTCTTTAAGTGCACGTTCTACAATAATAGGAATATCCTTTTCCTGAATTTGTGCAAAGCCCTTTGGAATACCCATTCTTTCATTCATAGCATAGATTTCTGCAATGAATGCTTTTGCTTTTTCTTCGTCGTTTGCACCCTTGATTCCAACAAGGTCAGCAAGTTTTGCGAGTGAGCCGTAAACTGCACTGCCGTAAGACTCGAGCATTACAGGAAGAATAACTGCATTTGCAAGACCGTGAGGGATACCGTATTGACCGCCAAGGTTGTGTGCAACTGCGTGAACATAACCAACATAAGCACGAGTGAAAGCCATACCAGCGTAGTAAGAAGCGAGAAGCATATTGTTTCTTGCTTCAATATTTTTACCGTCTGTGTAAGCTGTTTCAAGGTTTTCGAAAATCATTTTTGTTGCCTTTTCAGCGTACTGAGTTGTTGACTTAACATTTGATTTGCCTATGTATGCTTCAACAGCGTGTGTAAGAGCGTCCATACCTGTTGTTGATGTGATGTGTGGTGGAAGACCAACTGTAAGTTCAGGGTCAAATACTGCAAATCTTGGACGAAGGAATGGGTCGTTACAAGCATTTTTTTCGTGTGTCTTTGAGTTTGAAACAACTGCTGCGAGAGTACATTCTGAGCCTGTACCCGCTGTTGTTGGAACTGCAAAGAATGGTGGAAGTGGACGAAGAATTTTCATAAGACCACGCATTTTTTCAACGGGTTGATTTGGTTTAACAACTCTTGCTGCTGCAATCTTTGCACAGTCCATTGGTGAGCCACCGCCGAATGCGATAATGCCCTGACAACCGTTAGCATTATACATATCTTTTGCTTCTTCAATGTTTTCAATTGTTGGGTTTGGTTGAGTGCCGTCATAAACAACGTATTCAACACCTACGTTATCCATTTCTTCGTAAAGAGAATTGAGAAGTCCGAGAGAAGTAAGACCTTTGTCAGTTACGATAAGAACTTTCTTAAGTCCCTTTTCTTTGATAAGGTTAGGAAGTTTGCGGATGCTACCAGGACCTGTGAGCATAAATGGCTCGCCCCATGGCATAAAGCATTCTGCAATAAACATAACCTTCTGGAAAACTCTGCAATAAGCTTTGTAAAATTGATTCATAAAACATATCCCTTTCATTTTTTATTTTTATTTTTGGCTGTTGAAGATTTCAACAGCTAATTTACTGTCTTTGTCGATTTGCTCTTTTAGTTCGTCTTTTGAACCGAATTTCTTTTCACCACGAATGAATGAGAGCAATTCTACTTTAATTCTTTGGTTATAAAGGTCACCGTCAAAACCTAAAATACAAGTTTCTGAAAGCACCTTGTCACCACCGATTGTAGGGTGACAACCAAAGTTTGTAACTGATGGATAAATTATTCCGTCAACAGTTGATTGCGATGCATAAACACCGTGCTTTAAGTTGATAAAATCAACGGGAAAATGTTGGTTGATGGTTGGAAAACCAAAATATTTTTTACCTATTTTGTTGCCCTCAACCACAAGAAAATCATAAGAAAATTTTCTGCCAAGCATTTCGTTTGCTTCGTGAATATTACCATTTTCAAGTGCATTTCTAATGCGAGTTGAACTTATTAGTTGACCGTCATAAGAAACGTTTTCTGCTTTTTTATAGATAATATCATATTTTTCGCAAAGTTTGGTAAGGATTTCGCTGTTGCCCTGTCCATTCTTGCCAAAATGGAAATTATCACCACTAATAACTGCACTTGCGTGAAGTTTGTCACAAAGAATATTTTTAACAAATTCTTCAGGTGAAAGATTTCGAATTTCTTCAAAACTTATTGGAACAGGCAAAAGCCCCATTTTTTTTATTGATTCTTCCTTGTCTTCTTTTGTGATAAGCATTGGTGGTGCATACCCTTTGACTGCAACCTGTGGATGACAGTCAAAAAGAAGGACGGACGGCACAAGACCATCAAAAGCAAATTCTTTAGTAGTTTTTAGTACATTTAAGTGACCTCTGTGTAAACCATCAAAGGTGCCAAGGGCCAATGCAATTTTATTCATCAGAAACAAGCACCCTCCTGACTTCAAGGTCTCCCTTTTCTTCCTTAATTTCACCCAAGCCCAAAAGTTTTCTTTCGGGTGAATAAACACGATAAACACCAATAGGGTAGTCACCGTGCAATCTGTCATAAGCCAAGCCACCGCCATTATGAAAACGATTCGCCTGTGGCTTTGTAACAGTAATTTCATTATAACTCAAAAGTGCATCTTCAACAGATGTGAGAACACTTTGAATATTGTTTTCATTAACAAGAGTTTCTAACTCTTCAAGGGTTACGGCAGTTTCGATTGAAAAGCCGTTTGCACTCGTGCGTCGCAATTCAGTCATAACTGCGCCACAACCTAACTCACGACCAATGTCATCGCAAAGTGAACGGATATATGTACCCCCAGAGCAGGTAACATCCATTGAAAATTCAGTACCATCAAAATCATAGATTTCTAATTTTTCAATGGTGATTTGTCTTTGCTCACGAGTGACTTCAATACCTTTTCGCGCAAGGTCATAAAGGCGCTCACCGTCTTTTTTCAGAGCCGAATACATTGGTGGTGTTTGTAAAATATCACCTCTGAACCCATTAGCAACAGATAATAATTGCTCTTCCGTAACAGAAACAGGGGACTGAGTTAAAACTTCACCCGTAATATCAAGGGTATCAGTACTAATACCTAGCTTTACCCTTGCTGTGTAACTTTTCTTGTGTTCGGGCAAAAGTTCAATGAAACGGGTTGAATGCCCCAGCATAATTACAAGCACACCTGTTGCCATTGGGTCGAGAGTACCTGTGTGCCCTGCTTTTTTGACGCCGAGAATGCGAGATGCTCGTTTTACTGCCATAAATGATGACATACCCTTTGGCTTGTCAAGACAAATTATACCCGTCATTCAAGTTCTTCCTTTATAACTTTAAGTAATGCTGATTTAACTTCGTCAACTGGACAGTCAAAGTCACAACCTGCCGCAGCGTGATGACCACCACCGCCGAAGTTAGCACAGATTTTTGCAGCATCATAAGGCTCAACAGTACGAAGCGAAACCTTATAACTGCCGTCGTGACGCTCACGAAGGGTAACCGCAATTTTCACGCCTTCAATTTTTCGTGGGATTGCAGCGATACCATCACAATCAGATGCACTTGAGCCACTTTCTTCAATCATTTTTCGAGTAACCATCATAATTGCACATTTACCGTCAAAATGAGATTCGATAGAAGAAACAGCCATTTGTTCAAGTCTTAAATAGGACAAGGTTTTTGTCTCAAACATAAGACGGTTGATAAAGGTGTAATCGGCACCTTTTTCCATAACATCTGCCGCAATTCTATGAACTGTTGGTGTTGTGTTTGAGAACAAGAAACAACCTGTGTCAGTTGCAAGTCCTGTATAAACACAGTTTGCAATTTCTGGTGTAAATTCAATGCCCAATTCACAAACGATTTCATAGATAATTACTGCCGCCGCCGCTCTGTCTTCTAAAAGAAGATTTTCTGCATATTCGCGGTTTGAAAGGTGGTGGTCAATGCATAAAAACACATTATCACCATATTTTGCTTCAAAATCTTCACCTAAAAGCTTTTTATCGGCAACGTCAACTGCAATGATTTTATCAAATTTAATTTCGTCGTTGCCTATGCCATCCCAAAGATAAGAATATTTTGGATGTATAGGGTCACCACAACGTACCATTGATTTTTTATTAAGTTTTGACAATGCACGGTGCAGTGCAAAAGCACTGCCCAAAGTGTCACCGTCGGGATTGCGATGTGTGAGAATAAGATAATTATCATATTCTTTTAAAAGTGATACACACTCTTTTACATCAAGTCTATTCATAAATTATTCCTCGTCGTCAGCTAGTTTTGTGCTTTCGATTTTTTTGAATATTTCCATACCGTGCTCAACTGAATCGTCTGCGATAAATTTAAGCTCGGGAGTTTTGCGAAGATGAAGCTTGCTACCAACTTCACGACGAATAAGACCTGTTGCAGATGTAAGCCCCTTAACTGCTTCTTTAGCATCTTGGATGCCACTCATTGAACTGACATAAACCTTTGCGTATGAAAGGTCAGAACTAACATCAACACGAACAACAGTGAGAATTTTATCTCTCACTCTTGGGTCTTTGAGTTCGCGGATAATAGCAACTATTTCACGCTTGATATCTTCTGCAACTCTACCTGTTCTATATCCTGCCATTAGTCTCTATATTCCTCCATAATGAAAGCTTCAAAAATGTCGCCTTCTTTAACGTCATTGAACTTGTTAAGACCAATACCACATTCATAGCCTGAAGCTACTTCCTTAACGTCATCTTTAAATCTCTTAAGTGATGAGATTGAGTCTTCTGCAATAACAATACCGTCACGAACAACACGGATTTGTGCGTTTCGGGTCACTTTACCGTTCTGAACATAAGAACCTGCAACCATACCAACTGATGAGAGCTTGAACACGTTACGAACTTCGATACGACCAAGTAATACTTCACGGAATTTAGGTGCAAGCATACCCTTCATAGCGTCTTCGATTTCTTCGATACAGTCATAAATGATACGATACATTCTCATATCAACACCGTCACGCTCTGCAATTTCAGTAGCAACAGGGTCAGGACGAACGTTGAATCCAACGATAATAGCATTTGATGCACTTGCAAGCATAATATCTGATTCGCTTACTGCACCAACACCACCGTGGATAACCTTAACCTGAACTTCTTCGTTAGAAAGCTTTTCAAGGTTTTGCTTAACTGCTTCAACTGAACCCTGAACGTCTGCTTTAACAATAATGTTGAGAGTCTTGATTTTACCTGCATTGATTGATGAGAACAAGTTATCAAGAGTAACTTTTTGATACTGATTGAACTGTTCTTCCTTCTTTTCTTGCTTTCTCTGTTCAACAAGTTCACGAGCAAGTCTTTCGTCAGAAACTGCATTGAATACGTCACCTGACTGTGGAACTTCGTCAAGACCCATGATTTCAACAGGAACAGATGGGCCTGCTTCTTTGATTGAACGGTGCTTATCGTCAACCATAACGCGAACACGACCAACGGCAGTACCAGCAACAACAATGTCACCTGAATGAAGTGTACCGTTCTGAACAAGAAGTGTTGCAACAGGACCCTTACCTTTATCAAGACGAGCTTCAATAACAATACCTTTAGCCGCTCTGTTAGGGTTAGCCTTGAGTTCTCGCATTTCTGCTGTGAGAAGAACATTTTCAAGAAGTTTGTCAATGTTCATATGTGTCTTTGCAGAAACAGGAACACAGATAATGTCGCCGCCCCATTCTTCGGGAACAAGACCATGCTCTGTAAGCTGTTGCATAATCTTATCAACAGTTGTGCCTGGTTTATCCATTTTGTTGATAGCAACAATAATGTCAACTTCAGCAGCTTTTGCGTGGTTAATAGCCTCAATAGTCTGTGGCATAATACCGTCGTCAGCAGCAACAACAAGAATAGCAACGTCAGTAGCCTTAGCACCACGAGCACGCATTGATGTGAAAGCTGCGTGACCAGGTGTGTCAAGGAATGTGATGTATTGACCGTTAAGGTTTACTCT
>CALEJD010000062.1 GCA_937898195.1 uncultured Clostridia bacterium
AAATATTGTTTAGCTATTGATATGGGTGCTTCAAGTGGTCGTCATATTCTTGGATACATAGAAAATGGCAAACTTCAACTTGAAGAAATCTATAGATTTGAAAACGGAATAGTTGATATTGACGGTACACTTTGTTGGGATATTGAAAAACTCTTTGTTGAGATAAAAAACGGTCTTAAAGAGTGTAAAAGCCGTGGCATAATTCCCGATACTGTTGCTATTGACACTTGGGGTGTTGACTATATTCTTCTTGACAAAAACAAGAAAGAAATTATGCCTGCTGTGTCATATCGTGATGCAAGAACTTTGGGTATTCCTGAAGAAATCGACAAGATTGTTCCAAGAAAAGAGTTGTATGAGCGCACGGGTATTCAAGCTACAAACTATAACTCAATTTATCAGTTGTATTGTGATAAAAAGAGTGGCAAACTCGACAATGCGGAATACTTTTTAATGATGCCTGAATATTTCTCATTCAAACTTACAGGTAAAATCAGAAATGAATACACACTCACAACAACGGGTGGACTTGTTAATGTGAACACCTTTGAGAGAGATGAAGAAATCCTTGACAAGTTAGGTATTGACAAAAAAATCTTCTCTCCCCTTTCATTACCTGGTACAGTTGTAGGTAATTTAAGTGAAGAAGTGAAAGATGAAGTTGGTTTTGACACTACTGTTATTCTTTGTGCATCTCACGACACTGCATCTGCTGTGGCATCTTGTTCTGTTGGGGACAATGGTATTTATATTTCATCAGGCACTTGGAGTCTTATCGGCACAGAAAATGCTTACCCCGTTACTTGTGAAAAGGCTATGAACTCTGGCTTTACAAACGAGGGTGGCGTTGAGCATCGTTATCGTTTTCTTGAGAATATTATGGGTATGTGGCTTTTCCAGAATATTCGTAAAAACCTCGACAAGAAATACACTTATGACGAAATGATGCAAATGGCTATGGATAGCGATTTTGTTGAATACATCAACCCTAACGCTCCTGACTTTTTAGCACCTGATAATATGATTGAAGAAATCAGAAATTATTTGGGTAAACCAGAGTTACCGATTGGTGATGTGCTAAATTCTGTTTACCATTCACTTGCAAAGACTTATAACGAAGCTGTTAAGGTTATTGAAGAAATCAGTAACAAACAGATTAATGTTATCAATATTGTTGGTGGTGGTTGTAAAGATTCTTATCTCAACTCACTTACTGAAAAATATACAGGCAAACGCGTTATTGCTGGTCCTGTTGAAGCAACAGCGGCGGGTAATCTTATGGTGCAGTTAATGTATCTTGATAAAAATCTAGATTTAACAAAAGCACGAGAGTTAATCAAAAATTCTTTCAGTAAAAAATAATTTAAAAAGGTCAACGAGTTGTGTTCAACTTGTTGACTTTTTTAACAATATGAGATATAATTTTACCGTACTTGAAACAAGGGTGGAGTCTGTCATAGAAATTACTGTTTTCTATTTGTTTCGGTGAACTCAAATTTGTTGTGTTCTTCTGTGGATTCCCTATGTTTCGGGAATCCATTTTTTATTTTAAGGAGACTATAAAAATGAATTTAATTGTTCCTATTCTTTTGTTAATCCTTGGCCTTGGATTACTCATTAAGGGTGGCGACTGGTTTGTTGACGGTGCTTCAGGTATTGCTCGTCGTTTCCATTTACCAGAAATCCTCATTGGTGCAACTGTTGTTTCAATTGGTACTACTCTTCCTGAAGTTATGGTTTCTGCAGGTGCAGCAGTTCAGGGTGTTGGCTCAATTGCTTATGGCAACGCTATCGGTTCAATTATTTGTAACACATCACTTATCGCTGCAATTACAATTGCAATTAAACCCGGTCCTGCCGCAAGAAAAAGTATGACTGTACCTGTTGCATTTTTCTTTGGTGCAGCAGCAATTTACTGTTTCTCATCTTATGTACTCGGCACATTCTCACGAGTAACAGGTCTTGTTTTGCTTACTGTGTTTGTTATTTATATGGTAACAACTGTTATGAGAATGAAAAAATCTGCTGCAAGCATTGAAACTGTTCAGTTAGAAGAACAGATTGGTGCTCTTACAAGCGAAGCTGAACTTGAAGCAAAAAGTGGTGAAGACCACACAGTTGAATCAAAAGAAGCAGGCACAAAAGACAGTTTATTTAAAGATATTCTTTTACTTGTAGTTGGTGCTATAGTTATTGCAATTGGCGCAAGTCTTCTTAATGAAAACGCTCAAACGATTGCTCGTGAATGTGGTGTTTCTGAAAAAGTTATTGGTCTTACAATAGTGGCTCTCGGCACTTCACTCCCTGAACTTGTAACAGCTATCACTTCGCTCATTAAAGGACACGGTTCACTTTCACTCGGCAACATTATCGGTGCAAACCTTTTCAACCTTGTTCTTGTAAGTGGCGTTTCTGTTACACTTAATCCTTTCGACGTTCCTGTTTCAGGTTATATTGCAGGTATCAATTCATCATTAGTACTTGATATTCCTGTTATGCTTGGTGTTATGGCTATTATGACAATACCAACGCTCATTAAACAAAAACTCTCACGTTGGCAAGGCATTTTACTTCTTACAATCTACTTAAGCTATACTGTATTACTGTTTGTTCTTTAATTAATTATTTTTCTTCAAAAAGGTGGTCGATAACGACCGCCTTTTTTTCGTCATTTGTAACATATAAATAATGATTGTTATAATCACTTTGACGAAAATTATCCTTTTGCAATTCTATGCTTTATTTTATAGGTTTTTTATAGTATAATTTTCATATAGTTTTTGGAAGGGATGAAGAAATGAATAAAACTGAGATTATAGAAAAAGTAAAGGGTGTTCCCTCTTATGTTAAAAAGAATTGGAACACTCCTAATGAAGGCGAATATTTAACGCTTAAGGAAATGTTAGCTTATACTCTTGCACAGGGTGGAACTTATGTTTTCGGGGCTGTGGCAATGTATGTTACTTTCTCTGCAAGTTATTTCTGTGGAGCAGTTATGGGAATTGCAACTATTGACTTTTCAATAATCAACATTATAAGTACAGTTCTTGGATATGTGCTTATGTTTATGAATCCAATTAACGTGTTGATTTATGAAAATCACGGCATACTTGAAAAGAAAACAAAGATTTTTGCTCATCTTTCTTATTCTGCTAAACTCATAATCGGTATTGGTTGTTATTTCTTGCCACAGGGAATGTTTGAGTCAATTATTAACGGACTTCCACAATTAGTTGGTAATATTCTTGTTGCAGGTGCAATTTGGGATTATCTCCACTGGTTTATCCGTAGAAAATTCTGTGCAAAATACGGAAGATTCAAGCCATTCATACTTCTTTGTGCAATTCCAAGTGCATTTCTTGTTTCTGCTATTCCTTATCTTCCTGTGCAGAATATGACTTACACAAACAAACTCATTATTCTTCACTTTGCATTTACTTTAATGTCATATTTCTACAACAACTATATAGGTGTTAACACTCTTGTTACCTTTATGACACCTAACTCACAGGAAAGACAGAAGCTTCATTCAATTACACCTATTCTATCGGGTCTTTTCTCGTCAATTGTTTCTGCTATCTGGCCAATGCTTATTGCAACAACCGGCGGTTACTTAAATCTTAAAACATATAAAGTGTTTATTCCTATTTTTACAGGCATTGGTGCTGCAATGTCTTTACTTGCTGTCTTCTGTAAAGAAAGAGTTATTGAGCCACCTATGGAAAAGCGCGCAAAGGTTACCTTCTTCAAGGGCGCTAAAAATGTTCTTAAAAACAAATATTTCTGGATTACAAACATATCAAATATAATTGGACAATGGCACGGTCTTGTTGGTAACCTTCTTAGTTGGTGGTTTGTATATTCACTTCGTATGGAATGGTTCTCGGGTATTGCTGCAAACCTTGTTGTTGCAGGTATGACATTTGGCAATATTCTTTGTCCTATTATGACAAAACGATTCCAGAAGAGAAATATTCTTATATCTTTCCGTGGTATTACGCTTCTTACTGTTTTAGGAATTGCACTTGCAGTTAAGATGGAAAATATTATAATATTCTTAGTTGCACTCTTCCTCAAAAATGCTATTGCTCCTGTTATGGATGGTGTTAATGTTGGTCTTAACGCAGACATTCTTACATACCATCAATGGAAATATGGTGAGCGTGCAGATGCTATGTCAGGTGTTTTTGGTTGGTTCTTAAATCCTGTTAACGTTGCAATTGGTTACATTATGCCTTGGTTGTTATCACGCATTGGCTTCACATCTGACTGGGATGTACTCTTTGATACACAAATCCTAAATAACGTATTTAATCTTTATACTTGGGGTTCAGTAATCGGACTTGTACTCTTGACCGCTCCGTTCATTTTCTACGATTTGACAAGAGAAAAGCACGATATGTGTGTAAGAGAATTGCAAGAGCGTGTTCGTGCTATTGAGAATGAAAACAAAGAAGAAAGCGAGGCGGTTTAATATGAAGAAAAGAATTATTAGTATTTTTGCACTTGTTCTTTGTATCTGTATTGCTTTTTCAGGTTGTAGTTCGGTTTCTACACTTTTAAGTGGTAGTGACGAAAGCATTAAATTCAAAATTGAAAATGGCGAAGCAATAGTTACTGGTGTACCCAACAAATCAACTGTAACCAAAATTGTTATCCCTGATGAATATGAAGGTGTTCCTGTTACCAAAATTGCTGATTTTTCTGCTCAAAACCTTGAATATGTTACTGAATTCATTATTGGTAAAAACGTTAAGGAAATCGGCACTTGGGCACTTGAAAATAATCAGCATATCGCTGCATACACAGTTGACGAAGCAAACGAATATTTCTGTTCAGTTGATGGTGTAATCTATACAAAGGATATGAAGACAGTTGTATTCTTCCCATGTGCTAAAGAGGGAGAATATATTGTAGCTGACGGAGTGGAATCAATCCGTACAAAAGCATTTTATAAGTGTGGTAAGATTACAAAAGTTACCTTGCCTGACAGTATTAAGTTTATTAATGAAAAAGCCTTTTTCCGTTGCGGTTCACTTGAAGATATCAATTTTCCAAACGGATTGGAACAAATCGGGAAAGATGCCTTTGCATATTGCACTGCACTTACAAAAGTAACTCTCCCTGAATCTATTCAGGAGATTCAGGAATATGCATTCTATAATTGCACCAATCTTTTAGAAGTAAATATTGATGCAAATGAAAGCAATTTATTACTTCGTGAGAAGTGGTATCCTACAAATAACGGACTTGATATTAAAGAACTTAAAATCAACTGGTCAAAATAAAGCAAAATTAAAGAGCAGTCTTATGACTGCTCTTTTTTATGCTTTAATCAACTGATATTGTTCTAAAATTCTGTTCCATTTATCAGAATTCTCTGCTTTAAGTTTTTCTATCTCATCACAGACAATTTTTGCACACACATATTTTTCTTTTTCTTGTTTTGTTTCATAGTTTTCATATTCTTTAATATCTTTTTCTGCAAGTTCAACAAGGTCAAGAATTTCGCAAAGATTTGAGTTATCAAAATCATCGTGGTCAAAATCAGAGAACATTGCACGAAGTTTAAGTGCTGTAATCATATTCTTTCTCTTTTCTTCGCTCAAATCATAGAAAAGGAATGGAATAATCGAAAGAATTGTTCCAAATATTGCACAACCGATTACTATTCCTACAAGAGGATTTCTGAACTCTGCTTTATATAAATCATCATAGTTATTAGTGAATCCATAAGCTTTGAATATAAGTGGGAAGACATAACCAGTTGCAAGTGCTACGATGCTACCGATAAGGACACCACCTTGCTCAATAAAGCCCTCAAGTCTGTCCCCTGTTTTATATTGCTGATAGTCCATCATATCTGCTTTCATTGCAGGAAGATAGATAATTGAAACTGCTCCAACCATTTCTTTTATAAAAATACAGATGAATAAAAGAACATAGTTTTTATATAAGAAAAGCATCAGCACAAGGCAAACAACTTGTATTGAAAGTGAAATTAAGCAAACTCTCTTTTTGCCAAATTTATTAGTTAATGGTGCAGCAGCAACCATACCAGGTGTATATGCCTCACCTTTAATTACAGTCATAATTGAATATATAGCAGGGTTATTCATTCCGTAATAGAAAATCCATTGGAATATATAACCATAACCCTGATTTAAGAAGCTGAGCCATTGAGAAACATTGATAATCCAGAAATATTTATTGTGAGATACTTTTTTGAGTCCCTCAAAGAAATTCATTTTCTGAACATATTGCTTTGGCACGATTACTCTCTCTTTTGTGCCAAAGACACAGAGCATACTGATAATTATACCGATTATGCAGAATATTGGAAAACCGATTCGATATGTTTTAATATTATCCAATGGTCCAATAAGTGGCATTACGGGGTTAATAACAGTTGGAGCAAATGAATAAATAATTGAACTGATTTCAATTATCCATGAGCGCTCTTTTGAGTTTGCCGACATAACCTGCACAAGTCCTGCATAAGCTGAGCTATAAAATGGTGAGAAGAATTGTAGCAATGTGTAGCACACAAAAACTGCCACGAGTTTTTCGCTATACTCCATTGTTTCATATGGCAAATAGACAAAAACTGTACCGATTACGGCAGTTGGTAATCCTAGAGTCAAAAGATATGGTCTGAATTTACCCATTTTGCTTTTTGTATTATCAAAAAGCATTGCACGGGTTGGAGCAATAAGCAACATAATGAGTGTTGTTATAACATTCATTGTCTGCAAGTCCATAGCCTTTATACCGATTGATGCACCAACAATCATACTACCTGCACTAAGTCCTATCATACCCACAATAGCAGTAATGAAATAAACACCTGTGCCACCGATTGAGTATGCAGCAATTTCTTTATATGGCACATAGCAACCCTCTGGTGCATTGCTCCAATTATTCTTTATTATCTGAAACTTTGATGCGATTTTCCCCATAACAAAGCCTCCCCTTTTCTTTATAGTCTCATAATACAATATTTAGCACTAAAAATCAACAAACAAAAATATTACATTGAAAAAATTGGAATTATGTAGTAAAATGTAAGAGTAAAATTACATAAAGGAGATTGGATATGGATTTTTCAATTTTTGACTCATTTGATATGAGTGTATTCGCATTCTTTGGTGAGCAAATTCATAGTGCTACAATGAACATTGTTGCAGAATTTATCACTTTCTTTGGTGGTGGCTCTTTTGTCACACCAATTGCATTTGTAGGTTTATTTCTTGCTTTCTTCAAAAAAACACGTAAATTTGGTCTTACAGTTCTTTTTGCAGTTTTAGTGGGAACACTTCTTACAAACCTTGTTATGAAACCGTTGTTTGCTCGTCCTAGACCTTATATTTATTATGCAGACAACCCAGTTTTCATGAGTTGGCACGAATTTGCAGGTGCTCACATTGAGAGTGAAAAATCGTTCCCATCAGGTCACACAACTGCTGCTTTTGAATTGGGCATTGGATTATTCTTAGTTCTAAATAAAAAATACAGTTGGGTTTTCCCTGTTTTCTCTGTTCTTATTGGTCTTTCAAGAATTTATCTTATGGTACACTATGTAACAGATGTTATTGGCGGCGTTTTTGTTGGCACTTTTGCAGGTATTATGGGCTTTGTTATTATGAATGCAATTATGAAAACAAAGTTTGCAGAATTTGACTTAGCTGAAAAGTTCAAGAAGAAAAAAGCATAAACACTTATAAAACTTATCACCCGTGTCAAAACTTTACACGGGTGATTTTTTATGCATAACAGAGTTGCAATTTCTTTCTTTTCTCTTATGATTGTTTTTGGAATTCTTATTCTAAATATATTTTTTATAGGTATTGATTTAGATATATCAGAAACTGCTCAAACGGTCAACAAAAAAAGTGTTACTCTTGACACATCACGCGGAATGATTTATGACGCAAATATGCGCAAACTTGTAAATTCACAAAACTATAACATTACTGTATGTTTACCTTTAAGTGAGAATACCGAAAAGGTGTTCCCCTATCTTTCAGATGATGAGAAAACTGAACTTTATAATAATATGACAAAGGGTAAAGCGAGTATTTTATCTATTTATAAGAAGTTTGATGAAGATACAATAAAAACTGTAACACTTTCAAAAAGATATTATGATAATCAACCTTGTGTGCATATTATTGGTCATCTTGACAGCGAAAACACGGGTGCTATGGGACTCGAAAAAGCATATAACAGTTATCTTTCGCAGAATTCGGGTACAATGAAAGCGAGATGGAGTGTAAATGCTTTAGGACATATTATTCATGGTGAAAATCTTGAATTTGCAAGTGAAAACTATCTCTCACCTGCGGGAATTCAGTTGACTATTGATTCAAATTTTCAAAAAATAGCAGAATCCGTTTTAATTGAAAACGAAGTGGCAAAAGGTGCTGTTGTTATTATGAATTCAGACACTTGTGAGATACTTGCAAGTGCATCTGTACCAACATTTAATCCAAATGACCTTGCAAAATCTTTAAATGATGAAAATAAACCGTTTATAAACCGAGCTATCTCTGCTTATAGTGTGGGGTCAATTTTCAAGCCCATTACGGCATCAGTTGCCATTGAAAATAATATAGACCTGACATACAACTGTGTCGGCAGTATAAATATTGGTGGCAGGGTGTTTTCTTGTAACAATGGTACAGCACACGGACTTGTTGATATGAAATCAGCTATGGAGAAATCCTGCAACTCGTATTTTATTGCTCTTGGTCAACAAATTGGTGGAGAAAAACTGGTTTCACTTTGTAAAGATTTAGGATTTGGACAAAGCGTTGAATTTGCTGATAACTATTATTTACCATCAGGAGTTTTGCCAAATGTTAATGACATAACTTCACCACAAGACCTTGCTAATTTATCCTTCGGACAAGGCAAACTTTTAGTTAGCCCAATACAAATGGCTTGTGCTTATTCTGTTTTTGCAAATGGTGGATATTATCGTGAGCCAACACTTATGAAAGCCATTATTAACAAAAATGGTAATGCTATTCAAAGAGTAAAATTGCCAGAAAAATGCAAAGTTTTGAACGAGAGTACCATTGAGATTATTGACTCACTTTTACAAAGTGTTGTTGAAAACGGCAACGGCAACAAGGCGTATTCTTCACTTGTTGTTGGACACGGCAAAACCGCAACTGCACAGAGCGGTTGGTTTGATAATGAAAGAGAAATAAACCACACTTGGTTTTGTGGCTATTTCACTTATAACAACAGCACCTACACTATTGTCATATTCAAAGAAGACGGTAAATCAGGTGCAGTTGACTGTGCACCAATATTTAAGCAGATAGTTGAGAGAATTGTTGAAGCAAATTAGGGTTTGTCGATTTCTTTTTGTAGGGGCTGGCGAGTCTCACCTGCCGGTTCGGTCGGTGCTTCTGCTTCGCAGAGGTGTCCACCGGACACCCGCACCCCCGACAGCCCGTTCCAAAGTGTGCTATCAAACTACAACGGGTCGTCGAGACGCCGACCCCTACAACTCACTAAATTGGTAATATCTATAATCTACAACGCAGTTCCAACACTCTGCACTTTGCACTCTGCGTTCATCCCTACAAACCCTAATTTGTCAAACTAATTATGCTTTTTTCTGTGTCTTAAATGTGTTTTACCCAAAACAAGCATAATTGCAGGGATTAAAACAAGTTGTAAAATAATGCCTGGAATTGCCTTTAAAAATGCGCTGCCAATAAACATTGAAAGGGTGAAACCGTTATCACCGAGTCCTAAAAGAATGGTCTGCACAAGTCCCCATACAACGCGCCCTGCCACCATTGAAACAATAAGACTGCGATAAAGTGATTTCATACAATTCCACTTTGATTTGCTGAACATATAACCTATAACAAAACCATAGGTTGCAAGTTCAAATGCCATACTGATAGCTGACGGATACATCACGGGCATACTGAATAAAAGTGAACGCATTATTGGTGCTATTGCGCCAACAATAAGTCCATATTGCCAACCGCAGATAAGTCCGCAAAGCATAACGGGAATGTGCATAGGCAAAAGCATATTCCCGATTTCTTTGATTTGCCCCGTGAAGAATGGCAACACAAGACAAAGAGATAAAAATAATGCTGATAGCACAATATTGAGTATTTTCTTGTTATTCATTATTTGCCGAATTCCTTTGCCACATCTTTAAGTAATTTGCGAATTTCAAGGTGCTGTGGACACGCTTTTTCACAGAGTCCACACTGGATACAGTCAGAAGCCTTGCCCTTGCCTTTAATATGAACATCTTCATAATAATATTTCGCATTCCAGTCTTTGAATTGCTTTCTGTCATTCATACAAGCAAAAATTTCAGGGATAGGAATGTTTTTAGGGCATCCGTCAACGCAATAACGACAAGCGGTGCAAGGGATGAGATTCTGTTTATTCATAATTTCACAAACCTTGCGGATTGCATCCATTTCTTTGTCATTAAGTGGCTCAAAATCTTTCATAAAACTGATGTTGTCGTTCATTTGTGCCATATCGCTCATACCTGAAAGCACCATAAAGATACCTTCAAAACCAGCAGCAAAACGGATAGCATAGCTTGCAGGAGTGCCACCATTCGAGTCATCAAGCACATTTTTAGCATCGTCGGGGAGTTTTACAAGGCTACCACCCTTAACAGGCTCCATAACAATAACAGGCTTGTCGTGTTTTCTGCACACTTCATAGCATTTTCTACCCTCAACTGACTCGTCATTATAGTCGAGATAGTTAAACTGAATTTGCACAAACTCGATTTCAGGATATTCTGTGAGAATTCTGTCAAGCACATCTGCTTTGTCGTGGAAAGAGAGTCCCACGTGACGAATTTTGCCTTCTTTTTTTAACTCAAATGCAGTTTCATAAGCTCTGCACTTTTTGTATTTTTCAAAGTTTGTAGCATTCTGTGCGTGCATTAAGTAAAAGTCAAAATATTCCACACCGCAATTTTTTAACTGCTTTTCAAACAAAGGTCTGATTTGACTTTCTTTCTTGAAAAATCCCTCGGATAACTTATTTGCAAGAAGATAACTCTCTCTTGGGTGACGAGAGGTGAGACACTTTTTGAGTGTAGCCTCATTTCTCATTTCCATATATCCGTGAGCCGTGTCAAAATAGTTGAAACCTGCATCTAAAAATGTGTCAACCATCTGTTTTGTCTGTTCATAGTCAATAAGCGGACCTTTACGTGGAAGTCGCATACAACCAAAGCCAAAATTTTTCTTTACTTCAGGAAAATAATTGTTCATAAAATCACCTTATTTTTCAATCTCTGCAACCTTTGTATTTATATCAATAATTCTTTGGTAGATTTCATCGCTGAATTTCTTTTCACGGTCATAGGTGTAAAGACCATTCTGCTCTTGCTCAATATCATAGAGCTGAGTATAACAGAAACCAAACATTTTATAGTTTGAAAGAATTACATCAGTAAGCCCTACATAACGGTCTGCAAATTCTTCGGGGGTTTTAACATCTTCGCCATATCCCCAAGACTTGATTGACTCGTCGCTGACCCATTTGATTCCACCATACTCGCTGATGAATACAGGTTCGCCTTTATATTCTTGTCTGCCTTTATTTTCAACAAGCACGTGCTGATAAAGATAATCTTCTGTCATAAAACGGTCATAGTTTTTCTTGAAGAATTCAACATCATAACTGTAATCGTGCAAGTCAAAAATATCGGTTTTAACGTGGAAATTACCACTTGTGTCAATGCAAGGACGAGTGTTGTCAACGGCTTTTGTAAAGTCATAAACAGTTGAAAGTAATGGGTCATATTGAGGTCTGCCCTTATAGTTCCAAGTCTCGTTGAATGGACACCAACCAATGATTGCAGGGTGGTTGAAATCACGAAGGAGTGCTTCTTTCCATTCATTTAAGAATACATCAACGCTTTTTGGATTTGAATAGTCAAGTCCCCAGTTAGCATATTCACCCCAGACAATATAGCCCATCTTGTCGCAGAAATACAAGAAACGAGGGTCAAATACCTTTTGATGAAGTCTTGCACCGTTGAAACCAAGTGCCATTGAAAGTTCAATATCTTTCATTAAATCTTCATCACTTGAAGCGGTATAAATACCTTTTTTATAGAAACCTTGGTCAAGAACAAGGCGCTGGAAAACACTCTTTTCATTGATAAGGAATTTATATCCGTCAAGGCGCACATTACGAAGACCGAAATACGAGTAAACCTTGTCTTCGCCGAATGTGATTTCTAAATCATAGAGTTGACCGTTTCCTGCTTCCCAAAGGTGAGTTTCTTGGAGTTTTATTTGCATAACTGCATTATCACTAGCATCTATAAATGTCGATTTACCAACACTTTTGCCGTTATAAAATGCTTCACAAGTTAAACTCTCTTTGCCTTTAAGGTTAACGTTAATTGTAACAAGTCCGTTTTTGTGGTCGGGATAAATTTTGAAATTTTCTATGTAGTTTTCGGGCACATATTCAATATAAACACTTTGCCAGATACCAGTTGTGCGAGTGTAGTCACAAGCGTGACTCTTTTTCCATTCACTCTGTTTGCCACGGATTACAAATTGGTTTTTGACATCGTCTTCGCAAAGCACAAAAATCTCGTTTTCACCATCAACCGCTAAATCAGTAATATCAAAACGGAAGGATGTATAACCACCCTTGTGACGACCTGCAAGCTTGCCATTAACAAGTACAGTTGTCAAGTGGTCAGCAGCACCAAAGCAAAGATGTACACGGTTGCCGTCTTTCTTAATTTCAACAATTCTCTTGTACCATACCATATTGATAAAATCTTTATACTGTATGCCTGAAAGTTCACTTTCAATACAGAATGGTACATTAATTTTATGTGTATATTCACTTTTGTTTCTTATTTCAACGGCTCTTTTTTCATCAACCGAAAACTTGAAACCGTATTTAGCTTTCTGAAAACCAAAATCCCATTGACCATTAAGAATTTCAATGTTCTTTCTCTCAAATTGAGGGTTGGGATGATTAGATACTGCAAAATCCATAGTATTCTCCTTAATGATTGCAGTTTCCACCACAACCGTGGTCGCCACAAGTATGACCTTCGTCGTGCTCGTGGTCGTGATGGTCACATTTAGCGTCTGGGTTATAATCCAACTTGCCAACAAGTAATGAGATTACTGCTTGGTTGCAGTCACCCTTAACGCCACCATACCATTTGATTCCTGCTTCGCTGAGTGCATTCTGTGCACCACCACCGATACCACCACAGATGACAACATCAACACCGTTTTCTTTCAAGAATGTAGCCAATGCGCCGTGACCTTGACCGTTGGTATCAACGATTTTCATACCAACAATATCATCATTTTCTATTTCATAAATTTTGAACTTTTCAGTATGTCCAAAATGTTGAAAAACCTGTTCATTTTCATAAGTTACTGCAATTTTCATAATAATACTCCTATTCGTAAATGACAGTTAGAATACTGTTTTCTTTAACAATTAAATTATCTTTATATTCGCCATTATAAACGGTTTTTAGCTTATATTCCTGTGTGGACTCAATAATTTCCATTCTACTGAAATCACCACAGAGAGAAAGTTCTTTTTCTTCACCTTCATTGACAATTACCGTAACAGTTTTATTGTCAGGTGTTAAGAATGAAAACACATTAAAATCGTTATTCTCGTCAGGGAAGAAACCATTGTCAAGAGCCACAGAGCCGATTGGTATGTACTTTGAAAAATGAGCAAATCCATAATAACGCTCTGCAACATACCATTCTTCAAAATTATCAGTGGCAGTGAGCGTTGCGTCAGAATAATCAAAGCCATCTTCTTTAATTGAAAACTGATTGACAGCAACCCAACTTGTCCAACTCTCTACACCGGCATAGATTAAATCCTGACCGATAATTCGCGCAGTGATAAGTGCGCCTTTAAAGTTCTTTGTATGACTCTTATTAGGCAATTCGCACCATTCACTCATATCAAAACGTAATTCAGGGTGGGGGGTTACTAACTGATTTTTAAAGTCAACACGGATTTTAGGGTTGTTATCATCGTGATATGAATGATAAGCAAAAACATCAAGCACTTTCATAATGGTTTCGTCTTTAATAAGTGCATCGAGATACTGGGGGGTGAGCCCCATCATTTCGCCACTTTCAGGACCATAGAGCTTAACATTCATATTTCGCTTTAAAATTTCTTCTGCGAAAATATGCATTACTTCAACCATTTCTTCGGTCTCATAATGACAACCTTCTTGCCACACATAAGAGCCACCCCATTTCCATTGAGGCTCGTTTATAGGGCTTACATATTTAACTGGAAATCCCTCGTCAATAAGCCTTTGAGTAGCAGTTAAAAAGTAGTCTGCAAATTCTCTGTATTTGGATTTTGGTAAATTACAAGTGTGATATAAAAGGCTACCTGATGCCTGACCTGTTGAAGTCTGTGACCAATGTGGTGAGTTTGCAAAGACAATAAGAGTATCAATATTGCCTTTGTCTAGGCACTTTCTCATAACATCCTTTGCAGTTTTATCAAGGGAATAGTCCCAATATCCTTCTTCTTTTTCGCGGTCATAAACATACATGCTCTCTGTGCGACGCCAAGGGTTTTGAACGCGGTAATTATCCATATCAGTGCCACCACCGATATTATAACGATAAATGTTCAGTTTAAGCCCTGTGTCACCATATAAAAGTTCGCAGATTTCGTCTTGTGCTTTTTCGTCTTTGAGATAGTGACTCCACCAACAAGCCGAAGTGCCAAATCCCTTTAATTCTTGAAGTTTTTTTGCATTTTTAAGGTCTATTTTCATATATGTCATCCCCATAACATCAATGAAATTTTATTACAAAAGCGGATGCCAAATAAAACACCCGCTTAAATTTTAATTATAATACAAATTATCGTTCTTTTTATATGGTTCATAAGTTGCGTTTGTACCGAGCTTGCGAAGTGTTTCTTTGTCAGTATCAGAAAGTACAACTGTTGCGTGAACATCGCAACCCTTTAAGCCCTTAATTGCGTCAAGAGCCTGTTTTGCGAGTGGGTTCATTGTCGCACAAATTGAAAGGGCAATAAGAATTTCATCAGGATGCAAGCTTGTGTCACGCTCGTGCATTTTAACCTTTAATTCTTTAATCGGCTCAAATACAGTTGGTGAAATAAGAAGAATTTCATCATCAATATCAGAAAGTGCCTTTAAAGCATTCAAAAGCATTGCAGATGCAGAGCTTAAAAGTTCACTTGCTTTACCTGTGATAATTCTGCCATCGTGAAGCTCAATAGCAGTAACAGGTGCATCGGTGGTTTCTGAAAGATTAAGTGCCGCAGAAACAACAGGACGGTCAGCACTTGTGATGCCAAGTTGCTTCATAATAAGCTCAATTTTATAAAGCTCATTTGATTTTTTCTTGTTGTTCTTTTGTTGAACAAGATAGTTGCAATGACGGCGAAGAATTTCTTTCTTTGATGCTGTGAGCACAACGTCATCGTCAATTATGCAATTACCCGCCATATTAACACCCATATCAGTAGGTGATTTATAAGGTGATTCGCCATAGATTTCTTCAAATATTGTATTAAGTACAGGAAAATTCTCAACGTCACGATTATAGTTAACAGTAGTTTCACCATAAGCTTCAAGGTGGAATGGGTCAATCATATTAACGTCGTTAAGGTCAGCGGTTGCTGCTTCATAAGCCAAGTTGACAGGGTGCTTTAATGGTAAATTCCAGATTGGGAATGTTTCAAATTTAGCATATCCTGCTTTGATTCCACGTTTGTGCTCGTGATAGAGCTGTGAAAGACAAACTGCCATTTTACCACTACCAGGACCAGGCGCAGTAATAACAATAAGTGAGTGGTCAGACTCAATGTAATCATTTTTACCATAACCCTCTTCACTTACAATAAGTTCAACGTCAAGCGGATAATTTTCGATAGGGTAGTGACGATAAACGTTGATGCCAAGACTCTGAAGTTTTTGTTCAAATGCAATTACAGATGGTTGCTCTGAATATTGAGTGAGCACAACACCACCAACATAAAGACCAAAACCATGATAAATATCAATAAGACGCAAAACGTCAAGGTCGTATGTAATGCCTAAATCACTGCGTATTTTATTTTTTTCAATATCTTTCGCACAAATAGCAATAATGATTTCTGCATCATCTTTAAGCTGAAGAAGCATCTTCATCTTACTGTCGGGCTTAAAGCCGGGGAGTACTCTTGCAGCATGATAATCGTCAAAAATCTTACCACCGAATTCAAGATAGAGCTTGCCACCGAATTTGCTTATTCTTTCTTTAATATGCTCAGATTGCATACGAAGATATTTTTCATTGTCAAAACCTAATTTACGCATAACATTCACCTTTAACTGTTTTCTTCTGTAACTTCTTTTGTTTCTTCTGTATTTTGAACTTTAACTAATTCTCTTTCTCTCTGCTTCTTATTCTTAAGCCAGTTGATAATAAGAGCATAAATTGCAGAGGCTGTTGGAACACCTAATAGCACACCAAGAATACCACCAATGTTACCACCGATTACAACTGCGATAAACACAAGCACACCGGGGAGTCCCACAGATTTGCCCATAATTCTTGGATAAATAAGGTTGTTATCTATCATCTGGAGAATAAGAACGAAAATGATAAAGAAAAGTGCTTTGATAGGGCTTTCCATAAAAATAATTAAGCAACCAATAACTTCACCAACAATAGGACCAATGATTGGAACAAGTGCAGTAATACCGATTATGATTGAAACAACCGCTGCATTTGGAAATCTAAAAATCAACATTCCAATAAAACACATTGTGCTAAGAAGCAATGCATCTGTGAATTGCCCTGTAATAAAACTTGCAAATGAATTTGAAGCAACACTTAAAATCTCTTTTGCCTTTGAATAAATATTTTCAGGGAGTGCAGCAGAGAAAAATCTGCTTGTAAATTTGCTGATGTTATCTTTTTCTGCAAGAATATAAACTGCAATAATAAGACCTAAAACAAGATTTGAAACACCTGAAACAAGTGATGATGTAACGCCCAATGTGGTGTTGAGAATATCACTTGTGCTCTCAATGGTGAAGAAATTCTGTGCCATTGTATAGATATTGTTTATATCAAACTTCGGGTTATGGAAAATTTCAGTATTAACATCAAGACCTAAACGCACAACAAGTGATTCTAACCAAGTTATCAAATCTGTATAATAAACAGGAATTTTTTCCACAAGCAACATAATTGTGTCTTTTAATTGTGGAATAATAATGAAAAGCAAAAGGACAAAGAAACCAAGTGTGAGAATAAGAGTTGAAACAAGGCTTATAGGTTTAAAAAGATTTCTCACAACTCTTTTTTTGCTCTTTTTCATAAAGGCAAAAACGCGTCTTTCAAGAACATTCATAAGAATATTTAACATAAATGCCAACACAAGTCCCACAATAACAGGTGCTAAAATACCAAGAATACCTGATAAAAAGCCCATAACTGCTGTTAGATTTTGTGACACGGCTAAAAGTATTATTGCGAAAGTAATAATACCGAGAATCTTTTTAATATTCTTCTTTGAAAGTTCCATTTTTTCACCTGCTTGTCCTATTTTACTAAATAATAATTATAAATGATTTTATCAGCATTTTCAATAGTTTTGAGCAATTCAATAGTTGCACAAATCAATAAAAAAAACCATACTTTTTTGTATAGTTTTGCAATAAAAAACGGTAGCCATAAAGACTACCGTTAGTTTTACCATTTTTATCAAAGAATATCATCAAAAAGTTTGAAGTTTTCTTTTGTTGCTTTGAGCTCGCCATTCTGGATTTTCTTGATGATTTCAACAATTCTGTCGTTAATTGGTGTAGCAACACCACATTTCTTACCGAAATCACAAACAACACCATTGATAGCATCAACTTCACAAGCTTTACCTTTTTTGAGGTCCTGTAACATTGATGGCTCAATATCTCTGTGCTTTTTGAGTGCAATAGGGAGCAAGAAACAACCGAATGCTCTCTTTAATGCGCCTTTCCAATAGAAAAGGCCAACAATGTTTTTGCCCTGAACAGGTGCAAACTCAACACCTGCTGCATGGCCAACATCAATGATTTCTTTCATACAACGAATTGCAACCTTTTGACCTGCCTTGTCTTCAGTAACATCACCGAAAACACCGCCAACAACTGTGCCAAGACCAGAGAAAGTTGAGTTGATTAAAAGCTTTGACCAACGAGCACCCATAAGGTTTTCTTCTTCGTGAACAGGGCACATCATTTCGAGTAAATCCTTAACCATCTTGAACTGTGCATCAGTAATACCATCCATTTTGCCCATATGGAATGAAAGACTGTCCTTGTCACTTGTGAGCTCGCAAACACCAGGTTCAACCAACGCTGCGCCCCATTCAACAGCACAACCCATTGTGTGTTCTGTGCCGACAATTTCAGCAATTCCCGGTTCAGGAATACCATTCTGTAATGTAACAATAACACCGTCATCTGTGAGATAATCTTTAAGCATTGTTACAACTTCTTTGTTAAATAATTGCTTTGTGAGAAGAACAATAACGTCATATTTGCCTTCCATCTGGTCAGGTGTAATTGCCTTAACAGGCACTAACATATCGGCTGTACCAATAATTTTTGCACCCTTTGTGTTAAGTGCTTCAACGTGTGCCTTGTTTCTGTTGATAAGGTCAACTTCGCCACCATTTTTCGTAATAAATGCACCGAGTACAGTACCAAGTGAACCTGCACCATAAATCGCATATCTTGCCATAGAATAAACCCCATTTCGATTTGTTACAAATTTGTCAAAGTAATTATATACTAATTTGTTTATAATTTCAACACAAAAAAAGAGGAGAGTAATACAAATTTGAATTTGTCGAACCCCTCAGTCACCTTACGGTGACAGCTCCCCAT
>CALEJD010000063.1 GCA_937898195.1 uncultured Clostridia bacterium
AGCCAAGTGTTTCAACTTCTTGGTGCATTCCCATACCTTTTTCTACAACTGCACCCGTTACAAAGTAGTTTTTGACACCATTATCTTTTAAGAATTGTAAGAACTCCATTGAGCCGTTTATTCTGAACTCATTGGGGTTTTCTTTCGCTTTTATAAGGTTTTTATCACGACAAAATCCGTTAAGTACTGCTTCATAAAGTTTAAAAAGTCGAGGAGTTTGCTCTTTTAACATTTCGGTCATTTCTGGGGTTTCTGGCAAGTCTTCATAATATTCAATTCCGTTGTTTATTAGGTCAATTATTTGAGCATTTGTCTGCATATCGCAGTTGACTTTTATATTTCCCTCTTGCACTGCACGACGAATTGCCCATTCCATTTGAGTAAGTGCCGAGAGTCCCGCTGACTCAATGCAAAACTGGTCAGTTTCAGGCAATTTCTTTGTCCCTGCAAGAGAAATAAGTCTATTTTGATTTTCGATACTGTCAAAATCTTGGGGTAAACCGTTTTTGATTACATCATAAAGACAGATGCTCATAACCGGTGGCCAGTCACGAATAAGAGAATGTGTGCCGTCAATATCGTGAAAAGCGTATTCAATTTTATGAGTTTCACGAATTGTCAGCATAATAACTCCTTATTTTTTAGGTGATGGTCTGTGTTTTGCGGTGTATTCAAGAGTGTTGATTTTGATAATTGTAACTATTTTTGTCATTTTGTCTTCAAATTCAAAATCTTTGCCTGTCTGTGTTTTCATAAGCACAGATAACGCCAATTTTTTCTCTTCAATATCTTCTACGATTTCGGCAACACCCCTACCCATAACTGATGCATAGGTAATGCCATATTTGCAAGCAACATCACCCTCAAATGGCACGATGTCGCAATCCATTTCATAAAAAACTTTTGGATTTGCACGAATCAAATCAAGTTTTCTGCCACGATTTGCACCGTGAAGATAAATTGTAAGTTTACCATCTTCCATTATGTAGCCATAATTCATTGGCACAACATAGGGCTCGTCACCATCAACCATTCCAAGATGCAAAATCTTGGATTTATCAAGAATTTTTATAATTTCGTCAATGTCAGTTACCTGACGCTCGCGTCTTGTCATTCCGTTCATAAAATGCTCCTACTCTTTAATATCATATTTCTTTGACATCTTGCTTAATGCTTCTTCTCTTGTGATTTTGCCTGTATTACAATCAATCATCACTTGGACATCTTTGTCCTTTAAATCATAGAAACACCAAACGATAAATGCCAACAAACCACCGATTGCAGGAATAAGCATAAAGATAAGCCAAAGCATATCTAATGCATGTTGTGTTTGTGTTACTCCACTTTGCTCGAGTTCTTGGAATGAGCCTACTTCAACCACTTTCCAGCCTACTGATTCGAGACCGAGTATAAAGAGACCTAACGCACCAGAGATAGAGCCTGTAAGTTTTGCCATAAATGTCTGCACCGCAAAGGTTATACCTTTTGCCTCAGTACCACTCTTAAATCGACCATATTCCGCACAGTCAGGTGTAAACATAAACATTTCCAGACTGACTACCGCCAATGGAACTGAACGGATAGTAAAGAGAATAATATAAACAACCGCGTTGCCATAACCTATCGCCCACATAATAAAACTAAGTATTACATACATGAGCAAGCATATTTGATTAACCTTCATCTTATCAAATCGACGAATAATCTTAGGCAACAACAAAGAAATAATAAGCTGTGGAACAGTTCCGATTGCACCTACAAGCAATGAGAAAAGCGCACTATTAAACAGATAATATGAAACATAGAGAGTAAACGCGTTACCTATGCTGAGTGATGAATAGAAGAAAATTCCCACATAATATATAAGCAAGTACTTATTCTTAACAAGATATGAGAACATTTTTCTGATGGTAAATGTTTCTTCACTCTCGGCATGGAAACGCTCTTGAAGTTTGAAAGACGCAGGCGACATTAAAGTAAACGCAATAACACAGATTATTATTGCTATCATGCCATAATTCATGCCAACCTGTTCGCTGACAAGAACAGTTGACAATGTTGATGTAATACCAACACCAACATAGGTAGCAATGCTCTTATATGACTGAATTGTGTTTCGCTCGTCGATACTCTGACTCATAGAAGTCAAAATGCCGAAAATTGGCACGTCACAGAGAGTGTAAGCAGTATCCCAAAGGATATATGCAACTGCGAACCAGCCTAATTTTACGGCTTGTGAAGAGCCAGACGGAATAATAAAAGTCAATACCGTAGCAATCGGAATAAGTACTGTTGAAACTCGTAACCAAGGAAGATATTTTTTGCCACTTTTGAACTTGATTGAGTCAAAGATTACGCCGAATAATGTATCGTTTACAGCATCCCATACCTTTACAACAAGCATTACTGTTGCTGACTTAATAGGGTCGATGCCTAAAAATAAAAGATATGTAGTCAAGCACACATTAAAAAGTGTGTAAATCATATTCTGACCTGCAAAATATGAATAATAACTTGCTCTTTCAACTGGCTCTGTTGACCAGTTTTCTCCTGTTACAAAAACCTTTTTAACTAATGAAGAAACTGCCACATTTATTTCTCCTTATTATTCTTTAATTAAAAGTGCGACTGATTCTGTATGACTTGTTCTGGGGAACATATCAACAGGAGTCACTTCTTTTGTTTTATAACCTAATTCTTTTAATATCGCACAGTCACGAGCTTGTGTTGATACATCACAAGAAACATAGACAATTTTTTTAGGTTTCATTTCTGCGACATATTCGAGAACTTCTCTGTCGCACCCTTTTCGTGGCGGGTCAAGGATTACCGCGTCAGGCTCAATATTTTTATCTTTAAGAATTTTTACTGCATCTTTGGCATCACCACAGTAAAATTCGCAGTTTTCAATATTATTGTTTTTTGCATTAACCTTTGCGTCTTCAATGGCTTCGGGAATAATCTCAACACCGATTACTTTTTTCACTTTATTTGCCATTGAAAGTCCGATTGTACCTGCTCCGCAATAAAGGTCAAGTACAGTTTCACTCCCTGTTGCGCCAACATATTCACTTGCTTTGTCATATAAAAGCTCTGCGCAATCGTGGTTTACTTGATAAAATGAAAGTGGTGAAAGACGAATTTTCACTCCGAAAAGCACATCTTCAATATAATCTGCACCCCACAAAGTTTTACATTCAAGACCTAAAATTACATTGGTTTTTTCTGTATTTTTATTGATAGAAACACTCGCAAGTCCCTTGATTTTTAGCAAATCGTCAACTAATTCTTTAGATTTTGGAATTTCGTCACCATTTATAACAAGGCACACCATAATCTGCCCTGTTACAAAGGCTTTTCTTATGTAAATATGGCGAATGAGTCCTGTATGATTTATTGAATCATACGCCGAGATGCCGAATTCAGTCATCCAGTTTTTCACAATTTCAACTATATCTGCAAATTCTTCGGGTTGTAAAATACAATCTGAGGAATTTATTATTCTATGGCTTTTTTGAGCATAAAAACCAGTAACTATACCTTTTTCAAATCCCACAGGATATTGAGCTTTGTTTCTGTATCTTTCAGTTTCACAAATGATAATATCGTTAACGGGCACATCTAAATGGGCAAGACGCTGAAATGCATCAATCACTTTTTGCTTTTTAAGTTGTTTCTCTGCTTCATAAGAGATATGACGATAAGCACAACCACCACAAGAGCGAAAATGTGGGCAATCAACATCAATTCTGTCTGGGGATTTCTTTAAAATCTGCTTGATAATGCCGATAGCATAGGTCTTTTTAGCTTTAATAATATGGGCAATAATTGTGTCACCCTTTGCAGCGCCCGAAACAAACACCGCTTGTCCATCATAATGCCCAACGCCATTACCCTCGGCAGTATAGCCTTCAATATTCAGTTGTATATCTTGATTTTTAACGAGTGACATACAAACAAATCCTTATAATTTTAATAATATACCCGCAACAGCACCAAGCGCCAACCAGAATGCAGGGTGTAATTTTTTTAGTTTTTTAATAAACATAAGACCGAACACTACAACAGAAATTGCAATTACAGGCAATACGAATGCCCCGTCAACATAGAAAATCGGTTTGATAATGCCGAATACTGCAAACAAAACAAGTGCAGTAACAACAGGACGAATACCAGAAAAAGCACCTTTTACATATTGATTTTCTTTGAATGCTTTTAAGAATCCCGCAATAAGCACAATTACTATAATTGATGGTGTTACAAGCCCAAGAGTTGCGATAGCTCCACCTAAAACGCCACCCAAGATGCCTAACTCGTCAAAGCCTGCGTTATAGCCCGCATAGGTTGCCATATTTATGCCGATTGGCCCAGGTGTGCTTTCAGCTATAGCTACCATAACACCCAATTGGTCTTCATTAAACCAACCATAGTCACTTCTTGCTAAATCTTGCAAGAATGGAATAGTTGCAGGACCACCACCAACTGCGAAAAGTCCTATTTTGAAAAATTCATAAAATAAATACAAGAAGGTCATCTCTGTTTTACCTCCTTGATTTTATTGTAAACAATACCAATAACTCCACCGAAAATAACGAGAAGTATCGGAGTTATATCAAACACAAAGCAAGCAACAAGTCCGATTATAAAAAGCACAACCGACATTATATTTGCAAGACTTTTCTTTCCTAATGTAATTACTGTATGAGCAAGCAACGCGCAAACAATCGCGTTAATCCCCGTAAGTGCAGATGCAACTATTGGGTAATCCATAAAATTCTGCAATACAGATGCCACAATTGTAATGATTATTACTGATGGCGCAACCATTCCAAGTGTTGCGAAAATTCCACCAAGCACTCCCGCTTGATAATAACCAATAAAAGTAGCAGTATTAACCGCAATAATACCCGGTGTGCACTGACCAACTGCGTAATAATCAAGCAATTCTTCTTCAGTTGCCCATTTTTTCTTCTGGACTATCTCTCTTGTGAGTAGTGGTAACATTGTAAGACCACCACCAAAAGTGATACTACCTATTTTTGCAAAGGTCAAAAACAGGCTTAGTAATTTTTTAACCATTTCTATTTTTTCTCCAAAATTTAATTTAGATGATTTTTAACTTATTTCTGTTCGCCACTCCAGAAGATATAATCAGACACTAAAAACGCTCTGACTGGCGAAGCTTCTGCACCACTGATTTTCATTGGTGCAGCCATAAGAAAATAATCCCCTGACTGCACATTTTTTAAATCAAGATTTTCAAGCAATGCCACATTATCAACCATAAACATTCTGTGAGTTCTGCCGTCACTTTCTTCTGGCTCAACTGTCATCGAGTCTGTTCCCACAAGAATATAGCCCATATGGGAAAGCTCTGATGCTGCAGACTCATGCAAAGTTGCTTTGCCGTGACTCTTTATTAATATTCTTTTTGCATTTCTTGGGAAATATTCTTCAACAAATGCACCTGTGATAACAATTTCAGGCACTTCAACAACAACGCAAGGCCCTATAAACACTTCGGGTGGATATTCTGTTATATCATTACCATTTGGTAAGAAATGCAACGGTGCATCCATATGAGTACCATTATGAAGACACATATTTATTGTGCTCAGATTATATTCATTTTCATAACCGATTGTCTTGACCTGCTCTAAAGTTGGCGTCGGGTCCCCCGGATAAACTTCACAAGTCATTATATCTTTTGAAATATCAATAAATTTCATAATCTCACCCCGTGTTTTTATAAATTCATTTTAGCATTCTTATATCTTTCTGTAAACAAGAAAATCAAAATGGATTTCAGTTGTAAAACCATTGTTATTTCTAATTTTCTCTTCTGCGCCCAACTCTGTTTTAAAATAATAAGGTGTCATTTTGAAAAGTTTTACACCCATTTCACCATCTAATGTGATTTCACTTTTAAGTGAATATCTTTCAACAAATTTAAATCCATTATATTCTGTATGTTTTTCTTCATTTTCATAAACATTTTCATAGAGCAACTTTTTTAGCCCCATCAAGTGATTTTTACCTGGCACAGCGTAAATCATTATACCATCTTTTTTGAGAATCCTTGCCATTTCACTTTCTACCATAGGTGCGAAAATATTGAGTGCAACATCAAAAGCGTTACTCTCTAATGGCATATCAAAGCAACTGCCAACTGCATAATGAAAATTTTTATATTTTGCCGCTGCATATCTGACTGCTTCTTTTGAAATGTCAAATCCATATAAATCAAAATCACAATTTATACTCTCTAACTTGCCGTCATAATAGCCTTCACCGCATCCACAATCTGCAATAGACAATTTTTGACCATTTACAAAATACTCATTTATTATGTCGCATATTTTCTTTGCAAAGCAATCATAATTGCCACTTTCAAGAAACTCTCGGCGGGATAAAACCATATCTTTTGAGTCGCCGGGGTTATCAGAATGCTTTTTATTGACAGGCAACAAGTTCACATACCCTTGTTTTGCAATATCAAAAGAATGATTATTTTTGCAAAGGTAAGTTTTACCCTCAATATTCAATTTTGATTTGCAAATTGGACAAATGAACATAATAACACCTTAAAAAATCAAGCGGTAAAGGAATCCCTCCACCGCCTATGGCGGTCCCCCTCCCTTTAACAAGGGAGGCAAGAGAAACGCCCTACCATTATATATTATTTAGCAACGATATTTACAAGCTTACCCTTAACATAAATTTCTTTAATGATATTTTTGCCATCAAGCTCTGCTGCAACTTTTTCGTCTGCTTTTGCAAGTGCAATTGCATCTGCCTGTTCAATATCAGCAGGCACATTGAGTTTTGCACGGATTTTACCGTTAATCTGAACAACGATTTCAATTGTTTCGTCAATGCACTTTGCCTCATCATAAGTTGGCCATTCGCCGTCAGCAGCAATCATTTTACCGAAACCGCAAGTTTCCCACATTTCTTCTGTAACGTGAGGGGCAAATGGGTTAACAAGGAGAAGAAGTGCTTTAAGTTCTGCACGATTAATTGAGCCCTTTGTATAAATTGCATTGAGAAGTGTCATAAGAGCCGCAATTGCAGTATTGTATTTAAGAGTTTCAATATCTTCTGTCACTTTCTTGATAGTCTTATGGAAGACGCAAGAAAGCTCTTTTGAGAATTCGTCGCCATCAACGAGAATTTCTTGTAAGTTCCAGATTCTGTCAACAAATCTCTTACAACCCTTAACTGAATTTTCTGACCAAGGAGCTGCCTGTTCATAGTCACCCATAAAGAGTACATAAGTACGAAGAACGTCTGCACCGAAAACATCAACAACTTCGTTAGGGTCAATAACGTTACCACGAGATTTACTCATCTTAACACCTTTTTCGTCCATTACGAAACCATGAGATAGTACTTGTTTGTATGGAGCGTGTCCATAAACAGCAGTAGATACAATTAATGAAGAGTTGAACCATCCACGATACTGGTCAGAACCTTCAAAGTACAGATCAGCTGGATAATCCAGTCCACGAGCCTTCAGTTCATTTGAAGATGAACCTGAGTCAAACCAAACGTCCATTGTATCAGTTTCTTTTCTGAATAAACCATTTGGAGAACCTGGGTGAGTATATCCTTCAGGTAATAATTCTTTTACATCTTTTTCGAACCAAACATTTGATCCATTTTCAGAAACTAATTTCGCAACATGAGCAAATACATCAGCATCCATGATTGGAGTATCATCTTCTGCATAGAT
>CALEJD010000064.1 GCA_937898195.1 uncultured Clostridia bacterium
CGGGTCATAAGGGTGTGTCTTTTTTAGGCTGTGAAGCCTTTGATATTACTGAAATTCGTGGTGCAGACGAATTATATGCGCCAAATGGAATAATAAGAAAAAGCGAAGAAAATGCGACTTCACTTTTTGACACGGCAAAGACTGCTTATTCTGCAGGTGGGTCAAGTCAGAGCATAAATGCTATGCTTTATCTTGCATATATAAAAGCAGATAAAAGCACTCGTCCATTCATATTAGCAGGACGAAATGCACACAAATCTTTTATCTATGCACTGGCTAAGCTTGACGCAGATGTTGAGTGGATTTATCCACAAAATACTAACAGTATTTGCTCTTGCATTGTGAATGGTGAGATTGTTGAAAAGGCGCTTGAATCATTTGACAGAAAACCATTTGCAGTGTATATCACAAGCCCTGACTATTTGGGTGGAATGAGTAACATTGAAAGTATTGCAAAGGTTTGCAAAAGGTATGATATTCCCCTTCTCGTTGACAATGCTCACGGCAGTTATTTAAAATTTTATAAACAAGATTTGCACCCAATAAGCCTCGGTGCAGATATGTGTTGTGACTCAGCACACAAGACATTACCTGTGCTCACAGGTGGTGGATATTTGCATATTGCAAAGGATGATAAATACAAATTCTCGCAAAATGCAATAAAGGCAATGGAGATTTTTGGTTCAACAAGTCCGTCATATCTTATTTTGCAATCACTTGATTTGTGCAACAGATATATTGATGAAAAAATAAGAGAAGACATTGAAAAATGTGCAGAAAAAGTTACTAAATTGAGATGTTTAATCAACTCAAAGGGATTTGGAACTATATCAGCAGAGCCATTAAAACTCACCGTTGATTTTCGTGGTTTTGACATTGATTTTAAATGTTATCTTCGTGATTGTGGCATTGAATTTGAATATGCTGATGATGATTTGGTGGTATTTATGTTTAGTCCACAAAATAGTGATGAAGACTTTGAGAAACTAAAAAAAGCTTTTGAGAATATCAATGCAGATGCTAAAAAAGATGTATCAAGCATTGAAATTCCAAAAGCCGAAAAAGTTTTGACAATTCGTGAAAGTGTTTTCTGCGAGAGTGAAGAAATAGATGTTCAAAATGCACTTGGTCGGGTTTGTGCTAGTCCTACTGTGTCTTGCCCACCTGCTATTCCAATTGCAGTTAGTGGTGAAAAAATCACTAATGAGCATATTGAGTTGTTCAAGAAATATAATATAGATAAGATTTTAGTTGTGAAATAAAAAAGAGAGTACGATGTACTCTCTTTTCTTTTACCAATTTTTAACTTCTTCAGGGTTTGCGAAAATTTCGTCCATACGCTTCATAAATGGTACTGACTGACCAAAATCCAATGCTCTGTGGTCAATTGCCATACAGATTGGAAGCACTTGTCTGACTTTGATTTCTTTTTCACCGTTTTCTTTTGTTACAACGATTGCTCTGTCCTGAACGGCTGCAAGGCAATATGTTGAAACCTGTGGTGGCACAACTTCAAGAAGTGTAACATTGCCACGCTGACCGCGATAAAGTGAGCCGACATTTGAAACTGTTACTGTGCCTTGACGGATATCGTCTTTTGTGATTCTGTCTTCTTTTGGAATTTTTTCATATTCTCTCTTTGCTTTACCTGTGAGAGTTTTAACTCTGTATTTACCTGTTTTTGAGCCAACAAGACGGTTGACTACTTTTCTAATTTGTCCTTTTTTCAAAGCCTGAAGAGTATTTTCAAGTGAAACTTCAAACATTGCTTCTGTGAGATTTGTGTTTTCTGCACGTCTGCGAACATCTGCCATTTCACTCTGAATTTGCTCAACTGACTTATTTTCAAGGTCGTGGAGTGTGATTGTCATCATTTCGTCGTTTGGCAAAATCATTGGCATTGAAATGTCAATATTTTCAAAGGTTGTAACCTTACCACGAACAAGTTTTTTGTTAAATTCAATGTGAGAATTGAGAATTGGCGCTGCTTTAAGTCCTTCAATTATAACCTTTAAGAAATATGTATTAAGTGAAATTTTTGTTCCGTTTTCTTCATTCAACTTTTTGCAATATGCAACAAAATCAGTGACATCAGGCTCATAGTTGAATACGATATGAGGGATATTATCCCAACTTTCAGTCGTCATATTAGCAATAATTTTTCTTTGAATACCAAAGTGAAAACTATTTAAAACTTTCATTGTGATTACCTCCGAGATGTTTGCGAAATACTTAACAAGTATAGCACAATCAACATTTTTGTCAATAAATACTCACAAAGAAATATGTAAAAGTTTTGAATTATTTTAAAAAAACTGTTGACTTTTTTAATATCTAATGTTATTATATTCGGGCGGCTGAAAGTCGTATATGCGCTGGTAGCTCAGCTGGATAGAGTGTTTGGCTACGAAACATAGTGTCATTTATGTATAAAGCGTATATTTTACAAATTTATATCGGTACGCGCTGGTAGCTCAGCTGGATAGAGTGTTTGGCTACGAACCAAAAGGTCGGGGGTTCGAATCCCTTCCAGCGTGCCAAATAAAAAGCCTTAAAACCTTGATTTTACGTGGTTTAAGGCTTTTTTCTTTTCTGTTTTCATATGACCACTTATCTCATTTATTAGACCACTTATCTTTTAATATTTTGAATTTTCCTTTTTTAAATACACTTTTCTTGAAAATGTATATTTTTGCATATTTTTCATTGTGATTTATGATGACCACTTATACGACCACTTATTTTTAATTCATAAATTAATACTTTTATCAATAAGTTGAATTAGTGGACTGTTTTCTACCCTGTTGAAACCTGATTCAAATGCGCTTTGCATTTTATCAGCAGCAGTTTGTTGCAACTTTTCTGTTGCATGAATATACGTGTTCATTGTGAAGCCACAATCAGTATGTCCAAGCATATTGGACACAGCTTTAATATCAACACCTTCTTCAAGAGCGATAGTTGCACAAGTATGTCTTAAATCATGAAATCTGATATTAGGCAAGTTAGCTCTTTTGAGCATTCTTTTAAGTTGACGCAAAACTGCATTAGGGTCACGGTATGTACCTGTTGCAGGAGATGGAAACATAAGTTTTGTTCCTTTTGCCTGTTGTTTTTTTAATCTATTCAAAGCATAGACACAACTTTTGCTTAATGCAATAGTTCTGATTGATGCTTTTGTTTTAGGAGTTTCGACTTGTAAAATGCCATTGATTCTTTGAACTTGTTTATTAACATTCAGTGTCATTTTATCTGAATTAAAATCTTCCCATTCAAGAGCCGTGATTTCACCAAGTCGTAAACCTGTTGTTAATTCTAAATAATAAAACTCGAAGCAACCACTATAATAGGCTTCTTCGAGCAAACGATTGCTTTCTTCTTTTGTTAATGTTTTCATACCTCTTTCTCTACCTTTAGGCAGATTGAGATTGTTTGTAGGGTTTTTCATTATTATTTCTTCATCTACAGCTTTTTGTAATGCCGCATGAAGAACGATTTTTACTGATTTGATAGTTCTTGAACTTAATCCGATTTCTTTATCATTATTTATTGCTCTGTCTTTATATACTCGTCCGTTTTCATATAAGTCCATAATGTATTGTTGGCAAGTCAATGAAGTTAAATCTTTCAAATGAACTGTACCAATATAAGGGATAATGTAATTTTTTATTATTGATTCATATCCCTCGACTGTTTTAGGTTTAAGATAACCTTTACAGTAATTATTAAGCCATATTTCTATCCATTCTTTAATAGTTGGATTTTCACAATTTGCATATTTATTAGTTTCATCACTATTTGTCTGTTTTTCTTTTGTAGCAAGTTCTTCAAGAATATCTTTGATAATCTGCTCACATTCGTATTTCTTTTTTCTTACAACTGATTTAACAATATTTTTTCCATTTTCATCTTGGCCAATGATAATACGACCTTCCCATCGTCCATCACTTCTTTTTCTTAATGTACCTGAACCTTTTGCTCTTTTAGCCATCTTCTCACTCCTTTGCAACGACAAACAGTACCACACTATTTATTCAAAGTCTTTAATGTTTTGTATGCTTGGATATCCATTCTTTGAATCCATCGCGTGGAATTACTTTTCTTCGGCCACAAATAACCACAGGAAAGGTTTTATCATTATTTGCAAGATTATATACTCCTGCAGTTGAAAGTCCCAATAAATCTGAAATCTCTTTCACCGTTAAAAACATAGGCATATCTTCATAATTTGCATATGACATAATTTCACCTCATTTAATTTATATAATCGGCGGTTGTCTGCACTTTATAGGCAACCGCCTTTTTAGTATCAATCGTTGCTTGTATTTATCCTCGATACCCCCAAGCAAAAGGGAACACATTTTCCGGTCATGCTTTTGACCTCATTGGAATCTCACCACTCCCAGGTTCTCTGCGAGGCGCTCTCCTTTGTTGCGACGGCTCACGATTATGCAATCGCTTCAACGCTCGACTTTAGGACTAAACGCAAGTATCATTATTTCTTCTGCCTGTCATCGCTTTCGATATAGAGGCACTATATCGTCTGAGTCCTAAAGATTAAACAAAAAACTTGTCCAATGTTCGCTCATATAGCTCATCAGCATCGCCAACAACAGAAGGAATGTAAAAAATGTGCTGTGTATTCACTTATCAAGGTTCAAGTGAGAAAAAGTCCTCTCACTATGTATAGAGTAAAAAAATGGGGGTTTGATAGCTTTTTATTCTAAAAAATCTTTAATTTTTTTCAAAATTCTTTTTTTCTTATGATGAATTGTTGGTTGTGAAACCTTTTTTTGTTCGGCAAATTCTCTTTCTGTCTTTTCATCAAAATATAATGCTTGAATCAATTCCCGTTCAGACTTTTTCAATTTTCCAAGAGCAGAGAGTAAAGATTCAATTTGTTGTTCTTTTTCTAATAATTCATATGGATTAGTTGAGTTTGTTATGAACTCACTAAACTTTTCACAATTATCTTTTTCATATCCTATAAGAGCACTTAATTGAATTTCATTTTCAAAGAATTTTTTATTATTATTTTTGATTTTCCAATAGGTTCTTCGATAAACAAAATACACTTCTTCTGTGACCTCAACCTTTTCAGTTTTTCCAGTCATAGTGTTATGTACATATAAATAATATTTTTTTGACATTTTAATAGTCTCCTTTGATTTTTAAATTAGTTGAAATAAAAAATCTAGAGACTACGGATATTTAGCAATATACGGCAACCAATAAACTTGCATTTATTGTCCTTTCTTTCCGAAGGACAATAAAAAATAGAAGCCCAACGAAAATTCGTCAGACTTCTATCTTCATGAAGCACTGTACATGTAATTTAATAGTTTGTATTATGTCTACTGTATGGATATTCCTATTTTATTTCCACACTTGTAACACTTTAATACAATTTCACTTTTCATATTCTTTTTATCAAAAAATATTTGTTCCGATATTTTTACATCACACAATCTCCCACCACAAACGGGACAATGCACCTTTTTAACATCGAATTCAACAACTCTTGACAAAGTTATCATTTCTGTTCCCCAATGGCTAACACTCGCGATAAAAAATATATCCCTGCAGGGACATATTTATTTCATCATATCTTTCAAAAGTTCATCCCAAAATTCATTTGACTTATTTTGCTTGTCTGCTTCTCTAATGACATTCTTCACACCGGACTGCTCATTCACATAGCGAGCTACATCAACTGGTGAATGGAAATTGTTTTTATCATGTTCAGATTTGCTTTTAGTGGCAAGGTCAAAGAATAAAATTTTAGATTCATTATCTAATTTCAGAGTATTTGCTAACTCTATCAAAGTTACATCACTTGGTGGAGCTTTTTGTCCACTCTCCACATGATATAAATGGATATGTGATAGCCCTGATAATTCAGCTAATCTTCTTAGGGATAAACCTTTCTGAAGACGCTTCTCTTTTAAAAAGAGTCCAAAAGAATTTGTGTTATCCATTATTTTTTGATTAACCTTTTAATCTTTCCTAAAACAAGTAGTATACTTTCTAATATCAAACTCATACAGCAAGGATACATTATAAATTCAAGTTTGAAATGCCATCCAATGCTTATCATGAGCACTATCAAAAGCAATATTAACCATGATATTTTACGAAAGTATTTATATTCTTCTTTTGTCAGTGGCTTTTCAGGTGTATCAAGCGGGCATAAAACAAATATAGAAATAGCAGCAATAATTGTTAATACTA
>CALEJD010000065.1 GCA_937898195.1 uncultured Clostridia bacterium
TTCTGTGCAGTTGATATGAAAAAAGATGAAATCAAGGCACTCGAAGAAGCTTATGCAAAAGCAGAATGTCCAGTTATTTCTAATAACAGCGCTCACAGACATACTCCTGATGTTCCTATGATTGTTCCTGAACTCAACGCAGACCACGCAGCAATTATTCCTGCACAGAGAAAAAGACTTGGTACAAAACGCGGTTTTATCGCAGTTAAATCGAACTGCTCACTTCAGAGCTATGTTCCTGCTCTCTTCCCTCTTTCAAAGTTTGGTATTAAAGATGTTCTTGTTTGTACATATCAGGCAATTTCAGGTGCAGGAAAAACATTTGATACATGGCCAGAAATGATTGACAATGTTATTCCATTTATCGGTGGTGAAGAAGAAAAGAGTGAAAAAGAACCACTTAAAATTTGGGGTAAAGTTGAAGGCGATGTAATTGTTCCTGCAACATCTCCAAACTTTACAGCACAGTGTATTCGTGTTCCTGTATCAAATGGTCATATGGGCGCAGTGTTTGTAAGATTTGAGAATAAACCATCTAAAGAAGAAATATTAAATATATGGAAAGAATTTGCAGGTCGTGCACAGGAATTAGACCTTCCACATGCACCAAAGCAGTTCCTTCATTACTTTAAAGAAGATAATATGCCACAGACAAAACTCCAGCGCGACCTTGAGGGTGGTATGGCAATTTCAGTTGGACGTCTTCGTGAAGATACACAATATGACTATAAATTTGTTTGTCTTTCACATAACACACTTCGCGGTGCTGCAGGCGGCGCTGTTCTTATGGCAGAACTTCTTTGTGCAGAAGGTTATATGGACTAAGGAGAGTTTATTATGAGTAATAATCCTATTTTTACAGGTTGCGGTGTTGCTATTGTAACGCCTTTCAATGATGATTTAAGTGTTAACTATAAGTCACTTGAAAATCTTCTTGAATTTCACATTGCTAATGGTACTGACTCTATTGTAATTTGTGGTACTACTGGTGAAAGTGCAACTCTTACACCAAAAGAACATTCAGATGTTATCAAATTCACTTGTGACGTTGTTAATCACAGAATTCCTGTTATTGCAGGTACTGGCAGTAACGAAACAGCTTATGCTATCGAACTTTCAAATGACGCTGAAAAAGCAGGTGCGGACGCTATGCTCGTTGTTACACCATATTATAACAAATGCTCACAGCGTGGTCTTGTAAAGCATTATCAAGCAATTGCTGAAAATACCTCAAAACCAATTATTATTTATAATGTTCCAAGCAGAACTGGTGTTAATGTTCTTCCATCTACATATGCAGAACTTTGTGAGCATAAAAATATTATTGCTACAAAAGAAGCAAGCGGTAATATTTCACAGATTGCTGAAACAATTGCACTTTGTGGTGATAAACTTGATGTTTATTCAGGCAACGACGACCAAGTTGTTCCTTTAATGTCACTTGGCGGTAAAGGCGTAATTTCAGTTCTTTCAAACATCTGTCCAAAACTTGCACACGATATTCCAACTCTTTATCTTGAAGGTAAAGTTCAAGAAAGTGCTGAACTTCAGCTTAAATATCTTGACCTTATTAATGCAATGTTTATGGATGTTAACCCAATTCCTGTAAAAGTTGCTATGAGAATGATGGGCTTTGATGTTGGTCCACTTCGTATGCCACTTTGTGAAATGGAAGATGCTAAAACTCAGAAACTTGAGGCTATTCTCAAGAAATATGAATTAATCTAATCTTAATTGGATGTGAAAAAATGACAAGGATTATTTTAAGCGGTGCGCTTGGAAAGATGGGAAAAGCAATCGCTTCATGTGTTGAAAACAGAAATGATTGCGAGATTGTTGCAGGTGTCGACTTAGCAAATGAAGAATGCTCTTTCCAAATTTTTAAAGCATTTAATGATATCAATGTAGATGCGGATGTGATAATTGACTTTTCACATCCATCAGTACTTGAAGATTTGCTTACATTTGCAAAAGAAAAGAAAATTCCTGCTGTAATTGCTACAACAGGACTTAATGAGCAACAAATTGAAGATATTAAAACCGCTTCAAACGATGTTCCACTTTTCTTCTCTGCAAATATGTCAATTGGTGTAAGTCTTGTTTCAGAACTTGCTAAAAAGGCTGCAAAAGTGCTTCAAAGCAGTTTTGATATTGAAATTGTTGAAGCACATCATAATCAAAAGATTGATGCACCTAGCGGTACTGCTTTAATGCTTGCTGATTCAATTTGTGAGACACTAGATGAAAAACCAGTTTATGAATTTGACCGTCATTCAAAGAGAATGAAGAGAACAAAAAATGAAATTGGTATTCACGCAATTCGTGGTGGTACAATTGTTGGTGAACATGAAATAATTTTTGCAGGTCCAGATGAAGTTATTAAGATTTCACATTCAGCATATTCAAAGCAATTATTTGCAAACGGTTCAGTTAATGCAGGTTTATTCCTTGTAGGCAAAGAACCAGGATTTTATTCAATGAAGGATTTAGTTAACGATTAAGGAGGATTTAAAATGAAAACTATTGACAATATTACAGTAATTGAGAATGTTACACTTATTTCTATTAACGATTCCCCTGCTGATTTCAAAGTTGTTGCTCAGATTTTTGAGATGCTTTCAAGTGCAGGTATTGATGTTGATATGATTTCACAGAATCCACCACAAGGCAAAACATCAAATCTTTCATTCACAGTTAACGATGATGATTTAGGCAAGGTTTTTGAAACTGCTTCAAAGCTTCGTGAGCTTCACCCTGAATTAAAACTTGCAATCAGCAGTGGTAACACAAAGATTTCAGTTTTTGGTGAAGGAATGAAAAATTGCCCGGGCGTTGCATCAAAAGTATTTTCTGCTATTGCTGAAACAGGTGTTGAAGTTAGAATGATTACAACATCTGAAGTTGATATTTCAGTTCTTGTTTATAGTCACGATGGAGATGCAGTTTATGACGCACTCAATTCTTAATTAAATAAATATTTAAGGCTTACTGATTTGTAAGCCTTTTTTTGTAACCTTTTTATATTATGGATTGTTATATATATGAAAGGCCCTTTCAATACGGTGGTGAGTTTGTGACAAAAGAAGATTTTGATGACGCAGTTAATAGAAACAATCAAAGATTGTATTTGATTGCACTTACATTTACTCATAATAGGTATGATGCAGAAGATATATTGCAAAATACTTTTCTTAAATTATGGAAATATAACAAACCGTTTGTAGATAACTTACATATCGATAAATGGCTGACAGTTGTATGCATAAATGAAAGTAAGAACAATATCAAAAGTTTGTTTCGCGTACAATATGAATTAAACACAGACGTGTTAGATAAAACAATTTTTGATAATGAAAATCAATATGACCTTTTTAATGCAATTATGTCACTACCCAAAAATGAACGCACGGTTATTCATCTCTTTTACTATGAAGACTTAAAAATAAAAGATATTGCAAAAATGCTTAAAATAAGTGAGTCTGCTGTGAAAACTCGTCTTAACCGTGCAAGAAATAAAATAAAGCTTATATTAGGAGATGAATGGATAAATGAATAAAACTAAATATAAAGAAGTGTTTTCAAAAGTCCATCCATCAGATGAAACTATTGAAAGGATTTTTGAAATGACAAATAAAAAATATAACAAAAGCATAAGAACACTTGCTATTGTAATGGCATTAATTGCCGTTCTATGTTCGTTTGGTATTGTAGGATACGCTTCTACTGATGGTGAAATTAAAGAAACAGTTTCAAATGCAGTCGAAACAATAAAAAAGGAAATTTCAGTTTTAGTCAATGGTGAAACAGCAACAGCTGTTTTAACAAGTTCAAATGATGATACTGCAACATACAGAGTTGAAGACATAGATGAAGGACTTTATGTTGAAATTAAAATGGCATTAGAAAACTCTTAAGAAATTAGTAAAAAAGGCTTACTGACTGGTTTCAGTAAGCCTTTTTGTTAATATATCGATATTACGCTAAAATTGCCTTGTAGAAGACTTTTTTACCTTTTTTAATAATTACATATCCTTTTTCAAAATCAGCTTTTGAGAGTGATTTAAAGGGTTCTGTAACCTTTTCATCATCAACAGATACGCCACCCTGTTCAATAAGTCTTCTGCACTCACCTTTTGACTTTGCAATACCTGCTTTAATCATAATATCTGATACAAGCACGCTATCATCATTAAAATCGTCTGCAGTAAGTTCTACTGTTGGCATATTCTCTGTATTACCCTTGCCTGAGAAAAGTGCTCTAGCGCCTTCCTGTGCCTTATTTGCTTCTTCTTCACCATGAACAAGCTTTGTAAGCTCAAATGCAAGAATTTCTTTTGCAGTATTTAACTGACTACCTTCCCATGAATCCATCTTTTCAATTTCTTCCATTGGTAAGAATGTGAGCATTCTGATACATTTAAGAACATCAGCATCATCAACATTTCTCCAATACTGATAGAAATCAAATGGTGATGTTTTTTCAGGGTCAAGCCAAACTGCACCTGACTGAGTTTTACCCATCTTTTTACCTTCCGAGTTAAGAAGAAGTGTAATTGTCATAGCGTGTGCATCTTTACCGAGTTTTCTACGGATAAGTTCAGTACCACCAAGCATATTGCTCCACTGGTCGTCGCCACCAAACTGCATATTACAGCCATATTTCTGGAACAATTCATAGAAGTCATAGCTCTGCATAATCATATAGTTGAATTCAAGGAATGAAAGACCTTTTTCCATTCTTTGCTTATAGCATTCTGCAGCCAACATTCTGTTAACGCTGAAGCAAGCACCAACTTCGCGAAGCACCTCAATATAGTTAAGGTCTAAAAGCCAGTCAGCATTATTTACCATAAGTGCTTTGCCATCAGAAAAATCAATAAAACGGCTCATCTGTTTCTTAAAGCAATTACAGTTGTGCTGAATTGTTTCTTTTGTCATCATCTGACGCATATCACTTCGACCTGATGGGTCACCAATCATAGCAGTTCCACCACCAATAAGTGCAATTGGTTTGTTACCTGCCATCTGTAATCTCTTCATAAGGCAAAGTGCCATAAAATGACCAACGTGCAAGCTATCTGCAGTTGGGTCAAAACCGATATAAAAAACTGCTTTACCTTCATTAACAAGATTTTTGATTTCTTCTTCATTTGTTACTTGTGCAATAAGACCACGAGCAACGAGTTCTTCATAAACTTTCATTTTAATACTCCTTAAAAATAAATAAAGTCCCCTGCAAATTGCAGAGGACGAAAAGATTTCGTGTTACCACCTCAGTTTACTGTATTCTCACAAATACAGCCTCAACGAGTAACTGACATTACTCTGTACTATAACGGGTACACCCGACAC
>CALEJD010000066.1 GCA_937898195.1 uncultured Clostridia bacterium
TTGTTAAGTGCTTTTTCTTTATTTTATTTCTTTCTTAACTTAATGGTATTGCCCTATTGGGCCAATTTCGGAAAAAGCAATAAGTTTGTGGCATTGTATGTCGGTATGCTTATAAGTCCCGCATATATGGCACTTACACCAAGGCAGAGAAACCTTTATACTTATATGCTTTTACAGTACAGAGGAACCGAAATAAAGTTCGAGTTTAACTGGGCAAAAGCAAATAAGGTATATAAGCTTTACACAAATAAAAAATCATTTTATGATGACATTAATGTGCTTATAAATAATGGTTTTATAACCTGTGTCGAGTGTGGCTCAGCAACAAGAACTAAAAGTATTTACGCTTTCAGTGAAAACTGGAAACTTTATCCTAACATTAAATTAGATGCTAAAGATATGACTGCTTCGATGATAAAGAAACAGAAAAGTGCTGTTACTAAATAATAACCAAACTTGTTACCACTTAGCAACAAAAATTTTGAAAATAGATGCTCATATCCTAATCACTGCAAAAAAATTTGTAACAACCGTTCAAAAAACAAAGCACTACACCTGTTACAAAATTAGAACTCAAGTATATGATACCAGGTGTAGGGGTTATTTAAGTTAAATTTTAACACAAAACAAATTTTAAAAATCTTTATAAGAAACACACATATGTAATTACGCTTTTTACATCATACAATTTAATTATGCGTCGATGAAACTGATTTTTCAGGCGGTTAAGGGACAGCCTTAACAGATGCCCATATCTTGACGATACAACTAAATGGGAAACAACATAGGTATAAGTCAAAGTAGCACAAGAGGTGCTATATATCTATGGTGCACTTGAGCATAACAAGTATAAAAAAAGAGTGTAGCGAGCTCCTGCAATAGAATCGCTCGGAACACCAAAAGCGGTCTGATTATCGGTGTGCCGTCAGGGGTTGAGAAGTTCTTCAGGACCTTTGCCTAACCCGAAGATTTTCTTCGGTACATTGGTTAAGAGTAGGGAACGGGGGAAACTGTGACTGACACAGAGTCTCGATTGGCTTAACTTTGACAAAGCCAAAGGGTTCCTATACGAGTTTGAAAAGACTCACAGTGCGGACGAGAATATCACTGTTAATATTTGGTCTTAATAAGACAGTCATCAGACAACTGGGCTCTGCATAGCATACGGAAACTTCACTGCGACCGACGCGGCAAATCCAATTCATAAAGGTGGCTAATCTTATGCTTTCGCATAGGGTTAGTCTGCCCCGAGATGCAGCACCGTTGCTTACAACTCCCTCTGCGGCAAATCTCTGTTTAAACTAATTTTCATAACAAAAAACACCTAACAGTTTAGTTTCTGTCAGGTGTTAAAAATGTGATTGTTTTTATTCCTTCCTCAACTTCTTATAAAGCTCTTTTGCCATAGCGTCCATAACCTTGTTATAAAAATCGGTATCGGTAAAGAGCTTTTGGAAAGAGTCATTGTTGTTTAAGTAACACTGAGTTACAATCTCTTGGAATTTTTCGGGGAATAAACTTTTTACAAACATCTCTGAGCTGTTCTCTTTTGCTTTCTTTGCAAATTTCTTGACATCTGCATCCTGCATAAACATTTGGAAGATACCCTCAACAATAACTCTATCGCCGTCAGTAAAGTCCCCTGCAAAGGCTTCATTAATTCTGTTAATGATATTCTGAAGTGTATCTTTCTTTTCTGTGGGCTTTTTGGGTTTAAGGTTTGTTTTGGGGATTAACTCAACCGGAGTTTCGTCAAGGACTATTGCTCCTTCAAATGATTTTGTAAGAGAAGCATATTCAAGGCTGATTTTGTCTTCAATATCAATCATATCAACCTTCTTTGTAGGTAAGAATTTGATAAGCTGCGAAGTAAAAAGATATTCATTGAATAAGTCTTTATCGTGGAGTTTTATGAGCTGTGTTACAAAGGCATAGGCTCTATTAAACTTACGAATATAATCTCTTACTGTGTATCTGTCGTCTTCACTTAAATCATTGTATCTATCAACAACAGGTTTAAGTAAGCCAGATAATAAACCAAGAGCATTATCACTCTGCTTTTTCTTGCTCTGGCTTTCCATAAGCTTTCTGAACTTATCAACGTCATCCAAATTATAAAGCATAAAATCGGTGATTTTCTTGCGAAGGTCATAAACCTTGTTAAGGTCTGTTTCACCATCAAGCATTGTGCATTCATAATATGGTTGGAATGAGTCTTTAATATCATCGTATGTATTCTCAAAATCGAGAACAAAAGCATCCTTTGGATACGGTGGGCAAACACGGTTGAGTCTTGAAAGTGTCTGTACAGCATTTACGCTTCTTAATTTCTTGTCCACATACATAGACTGAAGAAGAGGCTCATCAAAGCCCGTCTGATACTTATTCGCAACTACAAGAATGTTGTACTGAGAGCTATGGAACGCCTTTCTGAATTTCTTATCTGTTGTGATAAAGTTTCCGTCAGCATCCTTATTCATTTCAGCTTCACGGTATTTAACACCATCAAGCTCAACTGTACCTGAAAAAGCAATCATTACATCGCACCCCTGAGTTTCCTCAGGATGCTCTTTCATATATTCCTTGATTGCAAGATAATACCTAACAGCATTTTTTCTTGAGTCAGCTACAATCATAGCCTTACCCTGACAGTTGATTGTGAAACGTCCGTTTTCAAGGAAGTTGGACATTATCATTTCTGTTTTTTGTTTGATAGTATAACCGTGCTCTTTATAATACTTAAATAAAGCTTTTGCCGCAGGTCCCTCAATAAGTTCCGGATTATCTTTTGATATCCTAACAAGCTTAAAGGCTTCCTGAATAGTTGTATAATGCGAAAGCACATCAACAATATAACCTTCATCAATAGCCTGACGCATTGAATAAACGTGGAAAGGTACTCTTTTTACTTTAGGCAGACCGTCTGTGTCCTGATATTTAACAGGAGTACCGAAAACCTCAAGGGTCTCCCCTTTTGGAGTTGCGGTGAACGCAAAGAAAGACTGGTTTTCGTGCTGACCTTGTGAAAGAACAGCATTTATATACTCATCTGTTAAATCAACTTCTGCTTCATCAACATCCTCAAGCTCGGCATATTCCTTAACAGCTACACCTAAATCTATAAGTGATTTACGAAGAGTTTTTGCACTTTCACCACTTTGGCCCTGATGAGCCTCGTCAACAATAATAGCAAATTTTCTGCCGTCAATTCTTTCTAAATCCTTATATGCAAATAAGAACTTCTGAATTGTACAGATTATGATTCTCTTATTATCGTTAATTGCTTCCGCAAGGTTTCTTGAATGTTTTTTATCGTCAATAGCTTCAACAAGACCGGGAGTATGCTCGAAGCTATTGATAGTATCCTGCAACTGACTGTCAAGCACTACCCTGTTTGTTACAACAATAACTGAGTTGAAAATAGGCTCATCATTATTATCGTGAACTGATGCAAGACGATATGCTGTCCAAGCAATCGAATTGGATTTACCTGAGCCTGCAGAGTGCTCAATAAGGTAATTCTTACCTGCTCCATTTTCTTTTACATCTGCAAGAAGCCTTTTAACAACGTCGTACTGATGATAACGAGGGAATATAATTTTTCCTTTATTGTTTGAAATAAATCTATGTATTATATCAAGAAGGCTATCTCTCTGAAGCACTTCTTCCCAAAGGTATGCTGTTGCGTAACCGTTTTCGTTAACAGGATTACCTGCGCCACCGGGATTACCTGCGCCATTTGACCCCTGATTGAAAGGCATAAAGAATGTGTCATCACCCTTAAGTGTAGTTGTCATCCAAGCCTCGTAATGGTCAACAGCAAAATACACAAGGAAACGGTGGTCTGGTCTGAAGCAGAATTCTTTTGGACTTCTGCTTTTTTTGAACTGGTTAATAGCATTGGTTACATCCTGCCCTGTGAACTGGTTTTTAAGCTCAAGAGCAACAATCGGGATACCGTTAAGAGATAAAACCATATCGATGGATTTATCGTTATTTGGAGAGAAATAGAACTGCCTTGTGCAGCCCAAAATATTGGCATTATATTTCTCCATTGCAGTTTCATTGAGATTGCTTTCAGGCTTAAAGTAGCAAAGTCTGAATTTACATCCTAAATCCTCAATACCATTACGAAGAACGTGGATTAAACCTTCTTCGTTTATAACATTTTCAAGTCTGTGATACAGTTTTTCACTTGCGTTATCGCCATAATATTTCTTATATTTTTTCCAGACCGCAGGTTGGGTCTTTTCGATAAATTCAACAAGAACATCCATATAAATACACTTGTTAACATCGTGCTGACGGTTGTGTATCCATATAGCAGTCCCCGCAGGCGCATTATGAGCTTGACCAACGAACTGCTCATATCCACCAGCTTCACTTATTAAAAAGGATTCGATATCATATTCAAATCGTTTTTCATTGATTTCCATAATTAAACCTCTTTGTCAGTACTTTTATATGAACGAGCACTGTAAACAAAATCACTTCTATCAATATCATATCTATCAAGAAGGGCTTGTACTATATACATTATGTGTGCCGCAGAGAAGCCTGTGCTCTCGTATATGTTGGTTTTAGCAAGCTTGTAATCTCCACTAACTTTGTTCACATCATACGAAAACATTATGTTTTGTGACCAAGATAAAAGACGAGCGTTATTCCTTGCCATTTCTTCGATAATAGTTGGGTCTATAACATATAACCTTTCAATAATTGAACGAAGCATATCTGCAAAGTTAGTTATTGCAACTCTTTCGCCTTGAAGAATATAATAATTCAATGTTTTGTATGTTGCGTTTTCAGGCTCGTCACAGGTATATTCATTATACCTCGGGTCAGTAAATACGATAAGTGGTTCCGGTAGATTCACCACAAACAATTTAGTGATTTCGCTTGCAAGATTTTCAGCTCTTGTCTCGATAGTTGAAGCATTCCATACATCACAATCCTTAACATCTTCGTTAAGTAAAACAACTTTGGTGTGGAATTCGCTTAACAATTCTTTCTTCTCATCAAACGGCTTATCACCCAATTCACTGTTATAAGCTGTTAATGTAAGATTTCCGAGCGTATGTAAGTATTTGTCTCTATCAGCTTCCCAATTCTCACCAAGCATTTTTTGCCAAACAGTAGAAAGATTCTTGTTTTGTGGCATTATGTGCTCAATGGTAAGATTATCGGTTTTAAGTTTTTCTTTACCTTGATTTTCAATTCTGGACAGAAGATATTTACAAAGCGCATTCTTTCTATAAAGATTATTGTTTTTCAATGCATAAACAAACATCTCATCTGTTGGAAGAGCATCTTTAGATGTTAACTGAACTAAAAATGAAACAATTGCATCATAATATCTATTTTTATTTTCAACTTTGGTGAATATACGGGAATGAAGAGTTTTATAAAAACCTCTCAACGAACCTGAGTTAATATCGCAAATCAATCGGCGAATACTGTAGTTCAACAGAAGATTTAAAACTCTCTCTAACTCTGCTGTATCTAAACTTCCGTTTTCATAGTCATCAAAAACTTTGAACAAAAACAAGAATACTGTTGTTTGCTTCAATTTTTGAAGGTCTGCGAGAACACTGTTTATTTCCTTACTATATTTATCGTTGCCATAAAGGAATGTCTTATAAAACTCTGCGTAATGCAGAAGTTCCTTAAGCATACTTTCATTGGTGTATTTATTCTCCCAGTAATAAATCTTGAATAAATCATACGCATTATCAGCTTTTGCAAAGCCATCCAGTTTCATATTCAAATAATCAAGGAAAAACGCTTCCATATTTTCTTTATGAAGGCTCTTCTCAATCACCAACCAATAGTCTTCGTATAATCTTTCTTGGTCAATATCAACCATAAGCACAAAGTTACGAATCTTATCAGCAAGACTTAACGGAACTCCCGTTGAGTTAATTCTTTCAAAAATCTCTTGAGCGTTGTCATCAGCCTCTAAAGCTATGTCAACACAAGTCAACTGTTGCATACCATAATATATTTGACTAACAGTTATGCCTTCATCTTGCTTTTTCTTTATTAAATCACAAAAAAGATTGTAGTTATACCAAATGCCACTTGCTTTATCAACCTCATCAAATTTTCCATCCATCAGGAGCAACAACTGATTGTTATCGCTTTTTATAGGTTTTAATTTAAGCTTACTTGCCGCGTCTATTGAATATGGTTGAAACGGGTCATTATTCATTAAAACATTTTTTATAGTATTTTTTTCGTTATCATCCTTAGCTAAGTCCATCAAGGCTTTAAGCAAAAGATATACAGTTGTCATTCTCTGCTGACCGTCAATAATAATATAATAGTTTATGTTATTCTCGTTTTTAACAAGGGAATATACAACACTTCCGCAGAAATGCTCTTTTTGACGTTGTGCCGCAGTAACTATATCGTTAAATAACTTGACGCACTGGTCTTCAGCCCACTCATAGTTTCTTTGATAAACAGGAATAGCATACTGACGCTTATTCTGTTCTATAAAGTTATTCATTATACGTCCCGGATATATTCTCATAACGCTATCTCCTTTTAGTTAATTCTTTGGTCCTATCTTTGGAAGCCCATCTTTTTTATCTGCAACTGCCAAACCTACAGGAACAAGAGTGGCTATAGCTCCTACAACTACTTTCCCACCTTTTACCAATTTGGTTATTCCTTGATGGTCAGCTTTATTCGGCTTCCTGTTTTGGAATCTCTTCTGTTCTTCCATCCCCGAGTACCTCCAATAATTCCTCTCCACTAAATGAGAGTGTTAAACAATCATATTCACTTGCCTCTGTTAAACAAAGGTGTTCCTCTGTCTCCAAATATTCTGTGGCACTATCATAAATACGGTCAAACTCATCTCCATTTATATGTGAGTTTTCTATGGTTTTAAGTGCAGAAAAATCAATCTTTCCGATTTCTGTTTGTGCTAACTCAAAAACCTTTTTTGCCGTATCAACATCTCCGCAAATTACATATGTACCAGCTAACATCCTTGTGGCTTGGAGATACAAATTATAATAATCTAAAATCTCTCCATATTCATCATCTTTGCCATCCAAATACCCAGCTTTTGCACACTCTCTGCCCAACAACATAACCTTACTTTTAGGTAATGGTTCAAACTCACTCACCCTGCGTTTAAAGTGTTCAAGTATTTGATTTTGAGCAATATTTATATTGTTTCTTGCTTGAATTAGCGAGGCTGTTCTGCTTGACTCATCAGCCTGAGACAAAGCAAGTATTACACCCTGTCTGCCGGCACCAAGTAAACCTATCTTATCATCAAGTTGTCCTTTTTCGATTCTTTTAACTGTATCAAGAGTAGTCTCAATTAATCCCGCCAACTCTTTCATTTGCTGTTTTAAATATAAATTATGATAGTTTTCTGTTATATTTCTTGCCGGGTTATTATCAATGAATTTTTTCTCTTTAATCTCTAATGGTGTAACAATCTCATTTCTTCCGCTTTTACCTTTTTTCATCAAATAGGGCCAGAGCTTACCGGAGTCGTTTGCACCTTCCATAATCCAATATTTACCCACATCAATCCCGGCTTGAAATTTAGCTGGGATTTGCACGACATACTCTGTTCCTTTTTTGATTTGGGATGCAACATCTGCAATGTTCACCATTTGAAGAACAGTGTCAACAACACCTCTAAAATCAATGTAAGGCATATCTCTTTTAATATCTAAAACCTTGCCATCAAAAACCTCATAGTATTCTATTGGTTCTTCTGCAACGATAACTTCTTGCTCAACGGTATCTAAACCGGAATCTGAAAGAACAACAAGCTCTGCGTTGTCATCATTTATTTCACAAGTTACTTCTTGTGGTTTTTCTTTTGACATTTAACATAACACCTCACATTTAGAAACACAAATTACTGTTTTAAAGTATTGGCTTGTTTATTTTTAAGTCTCTTATATACTATCGTTATAGCGATTATTAAAACTATTACAGTTGTTAAAATAATAATTGCTGTAACCCAATTTGCCATAATCCACTGAACAAAAACGATTGCCCAATAAACAACTGCCCATACAGGAACATATATAAAAAATCTTATTATCCAATGCAACAAGCTACCCACAAATCTTCCACTAATAATCCCTGTACGATATAAGCTCCCGACTTTACGGAAAGCAAATTGATAAGCAATTTCACCTATTACACCTAAAATCAGCCATTCCCATAAGAAATGAATAGGTAATGTCAATGGGTCTGTTGCTTTATCAAATATAAAACTAAAAATTTCTCTCAAAATATTATCCTTTCCTATCAAAATACAAGTAACTTCTTGTTTGCAATTTCTATCAACTAAATATACGAGGCATATTATCCGCGTCCATAATAGTAAAATCGAAGAAATCAAACTTTTCACGATTTTCATTATAGTATGCTTTTGCACAAGCAGAAATTATAAAACATAACCTACGAACATTAACGCGATATGTACGAAACGTTTCTCCGACTTTTTCGTCACCATAGAAATTTTCAGAAGAACTTGCAGAATCTGCAAGGATATTAAATTCCTTTTTCTTCTCAGTAAGTAAAACAAATTTATCAATTTTGCAACATTCTTCTTTTATTTTATCCCTATCGATATTTGGATTACCTTGATGCAAAAAAGAGCACCGTAATTGATATACAACCTCTCCGCTTAAATATGGCATTTGCCCCTCTTCTCCCGGACACTGTTCATAGGCTCCGACATATTCATCGTACCAATCAATATATCTTTTTCCTGATTTCTTTTCATCAGGATACTTTGCTTTTCCACAGATATCCGGAAGAGTCAATGCAAGCGATAATGCTGAAAAGAAGCAATCGTTATCAAGCGCCTTATTCATATCATCAATAAGTTTTAAAAGCACTTAACACACTTCCTTTTTGCCTGTTACATATTCAAATATAAGGGATTTTTTGTACTCATTGAGTTTAGCAATTTTTGATTGTTTGATTTCAATGAGTTTATCGATTTTTGAACATTGGTCATCAAGATATATTACTATTTTATTTTGCTCTGATACAGAAGGAACAGGAATATAAATAGTCTTGAAGTTTTGTGCAGGTAATCTCCATCTACCTACATTTGCAGCACCTTGTCCAAACGCATAAAATATTTTGTTTCTGTAATAAGTTTCAAAAACATACAAGAAATAACGAGCATTCATCTCTTTATTTTTCATTACAAATACTCGATAATCCGGACTTGTTACACCCTCAAATTCAGATATGCCAACACCACCGGTTAGCAAGTCCATTTGATTCATAGCAAAGTCGCCTTTATTGACGATTTGATAATGTGCATATGAGTTTGCTATCTGACCCTCATTACTTGTAATATCCTTTGGAACAATACCTCTTTGGGTGATAGATAATACCTGTTCAGGCTCTTTACCAAGAATTCTTTTTTCTATTGAAAACAAGGCATTTATGGGTTGAACATTAAACCTCGAATTTACTATACCAATCCACTCAACACCACTATCTTTCATTTCAACATCAGGATTTAAGCCTTTTGTAACGACTTCGGTTATAAGCGACTTCTTATACTGCTTAAGTTTTTCAATCTGCGCTTCTTGGTTGGCGATGAGAGTATGAACTTTTGAACATTTATCATCAAGTAAAAAAGCTATCTTCTTTTGTTCATTTGTTGGCGGTACCACCGTTTTTATAGCAGCCATTTCATTGTTCATTATTTTGAACCCATTTGTATCTGCTCTTTTATGATGCAGTGCTATATACCACAATGCATATCTTTGATATTCTAAGCAAATATCGTTAGATTTTGGCAAAAGTGTTCCACATACATTTGTACAATTATGTCTTCCTCTTCTAAGGAAAATTGTACCTGCGTTAGCACCATCGGTTGTCCACGTTAATTGGTCTCTATCGAAATCGTAAGTACTAATATATCCCAAACAACCATCATTTTTGGTTTGTGATGAATAGACTGGATATCCATCATCACATAATTCTGTCTTAGCAATAACCCTGCCTCGACCAATTTCAAACATATTTTTAACAGCAACCACACTGTATTTTTCTGGTATCTCACCTATCCAAGCGACACCACTATTCTTCATCTCACGCATTGCCAAACAACTCCTTCATAAGTGCTGTTTCTTCTGCTTCTAATTCCTTAATTTCAAGGAAAATTTCATCAGAAGGTGTAGGCGCAACGAATTTATAGAAGAGTCTTGTGAAAGGCACTTCGTAACCAACCTTATCCTTGCTCCTGTCAAGGTAAGCAAGAGGATTATAAGGCAAAACGTTCTTTGCAATATAAGCATCTATATCCTCTGTTAAAGGAATAATTTCTGTATCTGATTTTGATTTATCGGGCTGCTTCTTGCCCTTCTTAAGAATAGGTTGTCCGTTTTCATCACAAATAGGTGTTTCAACAACTACCTTGGTATAACCAAAATCATCGTTATTAAATACCTTTGATTCAACATAAAGATTGCCCTCGGTATATTCCTCATTATCAAAGTCTTCATAGGCTTTCATAATAAGTGAAATACAAGCTTCACTTAAATCTACACGCTTGTTACCGATATTCTTTCTGCGTTTTTCGAAGCATTTTGAAGCATCAATAAGCTGAACCTTACCTTCACGGTGGTCTGCTTTTGCCTTTGTAATAACCCAAATATATGTAGAAATGCCTGTGTTGTAGAAAAGGTCTGTGGGAAGCTGAATGATAGCTTCAACCATATCGTTATCAATAACATATTTACGGATTTCAGATGCACCACTACCTGCATCACCTGTAAAGAGCGAAGAACCATTCTGAATGATAGCCATTCTGCCGGAGCTTTCTTTAAGCTTCTTTACACCATTGAGCATAAAGAGCATCTGTCCGTCAGAAATTGCAGGAAGACCGGGACCAAAACGACCGTCGTAGCCTTCTTTTTTAAATTCATCTTCAACTGCAGTTTTTTCTCTTTTCCAGTCAATACCGAAAGGTGGATTACTGATTATGTAATCAAACTCAAAGCCTTTAAACTTGTCATCGGAAAGAGTATCGCCATACATCATACCTGATGCATTACCACCCTTAATGAGCATATCTGCTTTTGCGATAGCATAAGTTTCGGGGTTAAACTCCTGACCAAAGCAAGTAAGGTCAGCATCTTCATTGATTTCCTGAAGTCTTTCAGTAAGGCAACCAAGCATCTGAGATGTACCCATAGCCATATCATAGGCTGTTTTAGTGCAGCCTTCTGCCATAATTTTATCTTTTTCCGGTGCAACAAGAAGCTCTGTCATAAGGTAAATTATGTCACGAGCAGTAAAGTGAGCTCCTGCCTCTTCGTTATAGCTTTCAGAAAATTTACGGATAAGCTCTTCAAACACATAACCCATATCTGCTGATGTAATCTTATCTGGAGACATATTAGCCTTCTGTGAATTGAACTCCTGAATTACAACATAGAGAACATTGCCGTTAACCATTTTCTTAATCTGGTCTGCAAATTCAAAGTTTTCAATAATATCTGCGATATTAGCAGAAAAACCCTGAATATAATCCTCAAAGTTTGCTTCGATATTATCTGGGTCTGCAAGAAGCTTTGCAAAATCATATTTGCTTGTGTTATAGAAAAGGTATCCGGATTCTTTGCAAAGAATGCCATCTCTCGCCTTACCTTCAACACCCTGTGAGTCGAGCTTCTGTGCCAACTCTACAACAGTAGCTTTGGTAGGAGCAAGTGCATCATCAAATCTTTTGAGTACGGTCATAGGAAGAATTACCTTGCCGTATTCGTGAGGTTTATAAAGTCCCACAAGGTGGGTCGCAATCTCCCAGATAAGAGTAGCTTTTTCTTGTATATTTGTATTTGTCTGCTTCTGTAATTCGTTAATTGCCATATTTTTCTCCTGTTTTAAAACTCAAAATACTCATCAAAATTATATTTCAAATATACCAATCATTAATATATCATAAATTCTGTACGATTAATTGTACTTTAGCCCAATAATTGACTATAAAGTTTAGCCAATTGATTGTCAATTTCTTCTAAAGTTACATCATCCTCTTCTTTAAATATGTCCACATATGAAGCAGGTATCAAACTATATTCCTTGTTTTGTACTTCCTCATATGACACAACCTTTGAAAAACCTTCTATCGTTTTAGGGTTCAACACAGTTTGTGCTATCAAGTCAATTCTATCTTGAGGAAGTAAAATCTCCCCGGTTACGTCTGCAACCCTTTCCCTTGCAGTTGCTTGAGTATCTTGTGCATTCACAAAAAGAATGTCTTTGTTTTTCTCCCTTGAAATCACAAGGATATTGGTTCCAACTGCCGTTCCACGCCACATTGGTGGTAATGCAACTACTGCTTTCAACATACCTTTAGTTAGCATTTCCTCACGCAAAGCCACAGCCTGTTTCTTTGTTACAAACAAAGGTGAAGACGGAAGTGTTATAACGGCAAGAGATTTTTCATCATCACTCAAATAATCGTGCATAACTTTGTCGATAATTGCCAATGAGCTATCAGTGTATTCGTTGTTTTGAGTTTTTTCGAGCTTTGATGCAATGGGTCCATCAACAAAAACTTTATTACCGCAAAGACCGTCTATTCTCTTTACTAAGCAGTTTTCATTAAAGATTTTAAAGTTACGATAACCATACATAATATATAACATTACTGAAATCGCAACAGAAGCATTATTCAAGTCAGCATTCATAATTCGAGGCATCGCATTTTTTGTTATTTCTACAGTAGAAAGACCTACACCTGATGCAAAATCGCAAAAAACATCGTCTGATTTAACATTTAATATTTGACTTGCAAGCTTGCTCAAGCTGCTTCTTGTTGTATATTCGCCAGAGAAAGAATTCCGGTTCGAATTCAATGCTATATTCTCAATCAAAGCTTCCACAAGGGCTTTGCCCAATGTGTTATCCCCGTCTTTTTCTTCAAGGTCTAATGAGCCAAGAATATCCATTACACCTTTAAAATCAGTTGAAACAACATTTTTTCTCTGTCGGTTTTTGTCTTCTCCAAACAGTTCTCTCGCATACTCGCTGATGGTTTCATTTCCTGACAAAACATCCGATAATCCGTAAGCATCATCAATATACTCTAAAACAGTAAAAATGGTTTCTACGCCATTATCAATATCTCTCATTGCAAACATCTTTTGAGCTCTTGCACACATTTGCATATTTTCAACTGATGTTGCGCCGACATAATTATCAACTGCATATTTCAAAAACACCAATCTAACAAGTGAGAACTCAAGATTACGCGAATAAAGAACTGTAAAGAGTTTCTTCTCCAATTCGCTTATAACATTTTTAACATTAATCAAATCACTCATAATCTTTCACCATTTCTCTGAAAACAACATCGTTTCTTTTGATTTCTAAATCAACTATTTGTTTTAATACTCTAAGTTTTTGCTGTACTTTAATGTAATTAGCACCGATTTCTTTTTGCTCCACCATATCTGGTTTAGGCATCAAAATACTCAGAACTTTACCCACTGAAAGAACCGTCATTGTTGCTCCTGCAACCATAACCTTTATTTGCTCTTTACAATAGCTACTATTCAAAAAAGCAACTAAATAATTCACATCAATATCTTCCGGACATCTAACTATTGCACAAAATGAAGGAACTATACAATCTTTAGAATCTTCATCTATTAATGCAGCATCAAAAGGAGTTGATAATTTTATTACAATATCTCCAACCTTGGTTATTCGCTTGTCATCTGCAGGAATCTTCAATTTTTCTTCCGGGAGTTCTTCTACATTTACAGTACCATCTGCACCAATTGCCTTTGGCACTATAACCTTCCTTACTTCAGCAAAAGGTTCATCAGAGTCTTTCTTCGCAGTTACTCTGCTCATTATTTGACCACTGATAACTTCAATGTTTAAATCTTTCAAAGCTCTTAACTTTTTCATATCGCATACCTCTGTTCTGTTATATAGTTGTTTATATATTTCTTGGGGTTTCGTAGAGTTTTCTTTCCGTAATACATAGGTCTGTGTTGCTCTTCTTTTTTACTCAAGAAACGAACATCATCAACATATTCATCAAAGATTATTAAATCACATTGTGCTCTTTGTTGCTGTATTGATTTGCATTTGAAATAAGGGTCACACGAATTTTCTTCTCGGATTTCGTTATATCGTGATTCATCAATTTCAATAACATAACGAATGGCATCTTTGTGATGGTGTTTCACTCTCGGTAATGACCTTGCAATAGCCGCTGCCTCTTTGCTTGAGTTCGCTGTTATTGCAAAAACTTTTTCGGTGTAACTACCTTTTCCAACGTGCCCACATTTAGCACAAACCTCGAACATATACATTATATCTCTCCTTTTTAAAAATGTCAAGAACATTGTGTTGATTGCCTGTTCTTTGTTGAAATGTTTTTTATGTTCTTTCTGTTGTGACTGAATAATAACACACCTTTTTGTACTTGTCAACCCTTTTTGTGAAGTTTTTTGAAATATTTTTTATGTACATATATTTGTTTGGCCTCATTTTACTATTAAACGCTATCTAAGATATAAAAAAGATATCATTATAAACTAAAACTACTCCTACAGCACTAACTGCCGTAAAAGTAGTTTTTCATTTTTATTCATCAAACAAGGTGGCAATCTCGTCTTCAGAAATGCAGTCATCAATGGGAGTTGCCATTCCTTCCATTATCTCTTTTTTAACCTTTGGGTCTCGCGAAAGATAAAGTGTTTCGGCGTAACCGTTATCGTCTTCGGCAACTTTTATTTTGATATCCATAGGTTTATCAGCCTTTCTTGTATCAATAAATATAATATTCCCATCGCAGTCAACAAAAGCAGTTTGGGAACAATGTACCTATCATAGCAATATTCTCATCCACTTTATTTACACTATGCATTTTCAATTTATCCTTTGTTTTTGACCTCCGTTTTTTTCTTTGTTCTTGTTGCTTTTTGTTCCTTTTTGAAATCAGTATATGTTTTGTCATATTTCTTATGTTCTCGCAACAAAACAATCGTTAACATCTCGTTAAAAACCATATCACATAAAGATAAAGCATCTTTTTCGTCAATGCTTTCTACAAGTTCGTTCTCCCATTTACCCGTTTTGTTATTATGTCGGATATGTAAATTATTAAGAACATTCTCGGCCTTGTCTATAAGGTCAGTTATGTGAGCATTAGATTCTTTTTTATCGCTTTCAATATAAAGATTAGTAGCAAGATATGCAAGAGATTTTCTTTTTTCACTTAAAGATAAATCCTCTCTAACATATCTTATTAACTCCCATTGAACATCTTCATCTTCGCACAAATCAACAACTTGTTCAAGCGGTGCATTTTGGGGATAAATTATAATTCTATCTTTGTACTCACGTGTGGTAAGTCCCATTCTTTTTTCAAGAGTATTTATCAGTTCGCAAAACTCAATATTAAATTTTCTGTTACATTCAATACCTTGTTCATTATATAATTTGCCACTGTTATCATTATACAACTTAATGAAATTCTCTAAGACTTCTAAATAGTTTATTATCTGCTCTTCATTAGCTTGATATGAATTGGGAAGATTTGCATTAACTCGCTCTAAAAACTCATCAACAGAAATACAAGTCCCACGAAGTTTCCAATCAGAAAACAAAAATTTACTTACAATGTCTTTTAAAGAGTATACAAATAACGATTTATGAAAATATTTCTCAGTGAAAAACAATTCTTCGATTTTTTTTATTTCTGTAGATATGTTGTAATTTTCTTCAACTAATTCAAAAATGTTTTTTCTTGCCATATTATTTTAATTCCTTCACAATATAGTTATTTCGCAAAACAAACTTCATCATCTTCGTCACCGTTGTTTTCTATTTCGCTTTCTAAATTAAAATCAACAACTTCAAGAGAATCTTCACTTGTTCCTTCTACTATTTTTTCATTTTCATTTAATCCAAAAGTAAATTGGTCCAAATTTTCTATCATCGTTGACACAATAGTTTTAGCAGCTAAATCCGCCATTACTTTGCCTACCTCTTTTAATGCTGAAGACATAAGACTTATTGCCTCAGAATAACTTGATTTATCCTTTTCTAACAATTCACATTCTACATCATCGAACAACTCATTGCTTTTTGATAAAGTGTTTTTTATTGTTAAAAATTCTGCATAAGAAATGCTTCTTGAGTGCATAACTTTATTTCTTCCGTCCTTAATATTCAAAAAATTTTCAGGTATATATGAATATTTTCCTTCAAATAATTTATCCCATATGGTAGATTCAGAAATATCATTTAATTTTTTTAAAATGTCGTGTTTTGAGTAAGCTGGAGATTTAGAATTAACAAACCCTCTTGCTTCGACTACATAGTCATTATCCGAAAAGAGCATTTGATAAATCTGAGCAAATTCCAATTTCTCGATATCTTTGCATTGTTTTATTATATCTAAGTCTTTTGATTTCAACGATGCAATATATAAAACCTTTCTTAAACCACGCTCAAAGTTTGCCATTTGAGGATATAATCTTTGACAGAAGTAAGAAGAAACTCTATCTGTAATTATAAATAGATTTTCAGATGATAATGTTTCCAAGACAGAACTTTTTATCCTATCAAGAACTTTTGCTGTTTCCTCGTTTTCACCAGTTTTTTGAAACGAAAAAATATTCAGTCCTGCTTGTACAACAGGAGTATATATTACTTCTTGTTCTTCTAACTTTAAAGTCTCGTTTAATTCTTCAATAACGGCTTTATATGTATCATCTTTATACAAAAACTCTATTTTCATTATACTCCCTCACCCAGTAATATCTTCACTTTCAATTCGTTGATATTATATTTTAAATCAACTTTTGGTTTTTGATTCTATTTCTTTCGGTTTTGATAACATACCACTATCTTTTTGATATGTTATTAAGTTATTTCTATTGAAAAACATTATAGTTTCTGTTTGTGAATAATTAGATATAGACGCAATGTCAGAATATTCAAAACAAATTTCAATTTTGTAGTCAGATTTTTCAATTTCATCTAACAACGCTCTATTTAAAATAAACATAAACTTTTTGGGTGAAGAAGTAGTTATACAGAAACTGTGACCAACTGGTTTATTATTAATTTTCATAACAACATTTATTGCATTTCCGGCACCGCAATTTGATATTTCATAATATAGAAGATATTTTTGTTCAAAATATTTTTTTGATTTCATAATATAATCTTGGTCGGATATCTTTTGATTTTTAATTTCAATTATATCTCTAATTTCTTCAGGAAGTGCTCCTTGATATGTAATGATATTAGGTTTTATTTCCATATAAATAATATCTTTGTCATCAGGAAGATTTTCAAAATCGGTATAATTATATTTTTGCGTTTCCAAATAAGGCTTAATTGATAATTTGCGTTCTTCTTTTTGATTCTCGCGTGTGAAATTAATGGTTTCTGTAAGCACAAAAATGGTTGCAGCAGCACCTAATAAAGAACCATAGAAAGATAACACATCCTTGGCTTCCCAATCCATTGCAAAAATCGGTAAAGATGCGGGAAATTTATAAACCCAATTAATACCAACAGGTATCGCAAAAATAAATACTATTGCAACAAGACCCCATACAACTATTTCAGTTATTGTTTTTTTATACTTATACCAAAAATCTTTCATACTATTTGCGTTTGCAACTCCTTTATCTTCTAAACTAACTCATTTTTTCTGTTTTTGCCCGTTATTTACAATGATGTTCCTCTGTTTTTACTTACCTGTATTATTGTAATACAATAATTGACGATTTTCAACCTAATCAAATTTGTTACCTTTGCGACTGCATTCAGCACATAAACCTAATGTTCTTCTATTAGCACCGCCATACATAACAAATTCAGAAGCCTCATCGACTTTCCCACAGATTTCACATTTTATCCATTTCACACCTGTTGAATCTATAACAACATTCTCTGTTTGATTCATTTTATCTATGATTTCAGATTTTCGTTCTTCATACGATAACTGTGGTTTTTTCTCCGGTTCCAGTGGTTGAAATACAGGTGCTGGCGTAGCAGACTTATATGGTGTATATGTAAAAGCCTGTCCCCTTTTTGCACGCTCTTCTTTCTGCTTTTGCCGTATCTCTTCAAGTCTTTCTGCTTGCCTTTTTCTTTCTTCTGCAGCCTCTTTTTCAAGCTGTTCTTTCTTTTTCAAAAATTGCTTGTTTTTCTTCTCAAACCAAGTATTGTATGAAGCAATAAACCCCGGCAATGTAAGCTCATTATTTTCAATAACAATATCTTCAAGTGTGCTTCCCACTGTATATGTCTTTGGATAGTTTTCGGAATATATTTCTCTGCCTACTGCGCAATACCGTTTTTCATCAATCTTATACTGCCCTACTTTATAGGTCTCGGGCTCAATAATAATTAAATCGTTATTGGTTGATTCGTTTAAAATGTATCTCTTCAAACAATACACTCTGTCTTCACCATCAGGTATATCCAAATTATCCACAACAATCCATTGAACAAGTATTCCGGAATCTTCGTATTCCTGAGTTATTTTTTCAATATGTTTTTCAGAGGTTCGTTGATTTCCTAATTCAACTGCAATCTTCACGTTATTATCCGTAGTTACAAGAATATGTGTGTAGTGATGCTTAAGAACTTTAACTTCCATTTGAACATTGAAACCCAAGGAAGCTAAATGAGTATACAAACGCTTGCAGACCAGTTTGATTTGCGATGGAGTGTCTCTATCGTAATCGCCATAGTCGCAATGTTCATTGCAGATATGTGCAAAATATGCATCCTTTTTGTCGCCGTGACAATATCTCAAAATAGGATTGGCACAATTAGGGTCAGGACATAGCAACTCTTTACTACTGACATCCCTGACCTGAACTTCGTAAGAATATTCAGCTGAGACTTCTGAAGCAGAAATCTTCTTACCGTTCCATAAAGCAAACTCCATATCAACACTCCAATACAAGACACTATCCATTTATATATGACAAAAAACAACAAATATTTCACAAATATTTAAAATTTTTCAAAATTTCAGCGAAACATACAATTGTACATTACATATTTTGCACAAAAGCACTATGAAAAGTGCAAAATTGCATCTTTAGCGTTGTTTATATTTGTTCATATTAAATTATACCGCACTCAATGTACATATTATGGGACTATATAAGCATCAAAACCCCGAACAAAACAGACGGAGCCACCAAAAGGTAGCTCCTTGTTTCTTATTACCAGTAACCAATTGTCTACTGTCAACTATTTGCTGTTCTTCTTACAAGAGGATACATACCATAGATACTATCGAGGCATTGGCTCGTTCCCAATCTTCGATATGCCAATCTATTTTACCCTTTACGCTATTTTTAGCTTCTTGTAACAGGCTTACACCGACACATTTTGCTAACGGGGACAATATACCCAAAAATGTGGTAGATTTTTCAAACACTTAAAAACTTTACTATTTCAGGGTAGTCTACAAGATATGGCAGAACCCTATCAAGATTACATTTTTTGATTCCTGTTAGCTTTCTGATGTCAGACCAGTAGAACGGGGTTCCTTTTTCGGTTAGCCACTTATAAGCCCAAACTATTTTTCGAGCCCAGCACTCTTCTTGTGTTTCGTTATATTCTCCAAGAATTTTCTTGCATTTCGGCAAGTTTTGAAAAGACTGTTCGTGTATGCCAAACTCTCGGCACACTCTTTTTAATGATACTTTTTCGGGTCTGCCATCTGTGTTGATGCCCTTATAAATACCATCGGCAAACTTTTCTAACAACGGAGCAAGTTCTTCATCAAGAGCATCCCAATCTTTCTTGACAGCTTTTTTGTGACTTGTACCTTCAGTCATTTCCTCCTGCGTAAGCGTCGGTGATGTTAATTCAGAAAATGAAAGCCCAAGGGAATAGGAAATTTGGCATACAGTTGAAAACTCATACAAGCCCCCGTAAAGAACTCTCTGAATCTGATTAAAGGTTGCAACATTAGACACAGACAACTTATTAAAGAAGTGACACATATCTTCCGAAAGTTGTCTTGTTTTTCGCTGTGAACCTTTTAAGTAACCGTTATCCTTTAGAGCCTTATAAAAAACTGCACTTATCGGAATTTCATTATCGAAATCAATCGGTGCATTAAAAACACCTGCTATATAACAAGAGTAATCAAGCAATTTGTTGTCCGCCATAACAACCTCAGTTTCTTCTTCCACATTAACCTCCGCTGGCTGAAACGAGAAGCTATTATAACTGATAGCAGAAACATCCGAGGGATATAATCTACATCCGTGCTTTGTGCAGACTTGTATCCCTCGAATTTGATGTGCCCTGTGCCAATATGTTTCACCGTACTGCTCCCTGTCCTCTGTAACACACATCGGGCAGTATTTAAGGTAACGGTCATTATCCTCCCTTGGCAAAACAGGAAAAAGGTTATGAACATCAACTGTTCCATCGTTTATGAGAATTTCTGCGGCCTCTTTCTTATTCAGTATGAACCTTGCATACTGCGGGAACATTGTATGCTTTAATACCAATTCTCTTAACGGCATCACTTTTCCAATGCGAGCTCTTGCCTCATAATTCAAGTTGCCGATAAACTCTTTGCTTAAGCAATCGCTTCTTTTACAGTACAGGTCATTCAGTGCCAGCTTATGATTTAGACTGCCCGAATGAATGTAATATCTGCAGAACCAACTATAAGCTAATTCATCAGGATATATAGGTGGTAGATACGCAATCATACTGCAACCTCAGTTACCGGGAAATGCTGACGAAAAAGAGAAAGAACATCAAGGTTATTCTTTTTAGCCGTTGCAACCAACTCAGATATAAGACCATCTTCTTCAATCGGTTCACCTATGTCAGTATAGGTGACTGTTTTTCTTTTAGTTGATGTTTGTTTTTTCTTTGTTACGGACGGCTCAAGATATGGGTGCAACATTGCCAGCCTATTTTTATAAGCTTTATTTAGGTTTTCAAGGTTTAATTCTTCCGTCCCATTTATAATTGCTATCTCTTGAGCATCGTGAATTAGAGAGACAACCGCTGATGCTATTCCTGAAGAATGTTCGTACAACCAATTAATAATGGATTTTGTTATTTCACTCTCGTTCTTAACATATTGGTAAGACCACAATACACGGCAAAAATAAATAAATCTGTCATCATAATCCATTGGACCATATTTCAAACCCAATGTTCTTCTTGCAAGGTGCATTTCCTGCTCGAAGAACGGCTCACAAGCCGGAGTGCCAACCATACAAATGGATATTCCACTACTGTTTATAAGCTGTGTAAGCATACCCACAAGTTGCTTCCCATTTTTACTGTTCACTACATTTTGGATTTCATCAACAATCAATAAACCTATATGATTCAAAGCCACTTTTGAAACCATAGAAATTAGTGTATCGGTTGTGGCTCTCACTTTAAGGGCTTTATCGTAATAATCACTACAAACCACGCCATCCACCTCTTTTAATATAGATAGCAACAACGATTTAACGGATGAATCAAATGGACATTGGACTGAGAGAATAGGGATTACCTCGTTTAAATTTTCATCAAGAATAGTTCTTTTATCCATTATAAGCTGTGATACTTTACCTACAGTAGCGCTCTTACCTATACCGCCACAACCTATTATCGTAAATGAGTCTGCTCCACCAATAATTCCACTCGCACTATTTCTTTGATGTGTGGATTTCTCTGAAAACTTCTTATCTAATGAGCGACTAAGTGCAAGATATATCTTTGAATACGTTTCTGTACTCATCATATTAGGAATATATATCCTGTACAAATCGTTTAATGCAATTAACCTTTCGGCTTGTTTTTTCTCTCTTACACCTTCATCATATTTAGGGAGAATACTCAAGTTTTTCATAAGTTCTTCACCCACCAACATTTCTGGCATCAACTTTGCAACATCAATCATTTAAACTAACCTCCTCAACATAATCACGGTGTGTTTTACGACGTTCTTTTTGTCTGTTTTCAATAACACCTTTAATGGACGTTTCACCTGTTCTCGTGGGTTTATTGCTTACAACTGCTTCTATATGAGATGCAAAGTCTATTCGAGCCTGAAGCAAGTCTCGTTCTTCTTCCTTTGCTATTTCTTTTTGTTTTTCTTTTAACTCCACAACTGTTTCAATTGATTTATGAGCAAATCTACTTTCAATCAATTCAAAAGGTGTGTATTTGCCAGCCTCAAGCAACCATACTTGTGAAACATCCTCAGGATTATATGCTACAGTTACAGAATCACCCGATAAGTAGCGTTGAGTATAGTTCCCGTCCTTGTGCCTGTACCTAATACCGTTTGCTACTAATCCTTTGCGTGTAAACTTCGCAGATGTTCTTGGCAACAAGGTTAATACTAATTCCTCTGAGGTTACAAGTATCAAACCACTACCCTGCTCCAACATATAATTCCATATAGCATTTCGATATGGTTTCACACCAACCTCAAGCATATCTTCAGTAAAAGAGAAGTTTTGTACTACAGCTTGGGTGTTGTAGTGAATAATGCTATGCAACAGAATTTTTTCAAACTCGTCTAAAGTGATACAAGCATCCTTGCGATAGTCGTGTGCTCCCCGTTCCTGAAAATCTGGTTCTATAACACCTCTACCCTTGAGATACGGCTTATAAAGGTTCTGAACCACATCAAAGAACTTCTCGACTTTACTTTTCAAGTCTGCTCTGTAAGATGGCAGATTGATTATTTGTACACCCAAATCGGAAATCTGCTCGAATGTTTCAGAGGTATATTCTTTGCCCCTATCAGTTAGGAAGTAATATGGTAATCCCTTGCAGTCCCAATCATTATTCTTTATTTCGATACCAAAGCTTCTACAATGCTTCACTTTGTCAGCAACTACATTTAAAATAAGACTGCGCAGACTATATGTACCACCCTCCCACGTTAGTGTATATCCACAACACATACCACTGTACATATCAACGGCTGCCAGCAGTATTGGTCTCCCTACCAACTGTCCAGCATCATCAACAAGATAAATATCGCACACTGTAGCATCAAGCGCCAAACACGCACCACTCAAGCACAAAAGATATTCGCCCATATCTCCAAGCAAAGGTCTGCAATCCTTCTGATACGCTTTCAAGCCCTCACGAGAAATGATTTGATTCGCTACCTTTTTGTGTTTCCTATAAAAGTATTTGAATTGGTGGAAAGTCGGATAGGTTTTGTACAATACCCCCAAGGAATCGCAATACTTATTCTTAAGCATTAGTGTGTATGCGGTTTTAAGCGTGTTCTTTTGCGAATTATAATAAAATTTATTGAGTGCCCACCTTATATTCTTTTGGTCAACTGTTAGGGGGATATCTTCTTTTTTCTGTGGGGCGAGAGCTATAATATTCTGATATACAAGATACAACCAAAGATAATACTTAATGGTTTGTTTGCTTATACCTTGCTCTTGCGAAATTCTTGAAATCATATAGTTTCGTTCCCCGATTTCACTTATAAACGGAATGATTGGTGCAATCAAGCCATACCTCTCATACGCCACTTTCCGCTGGTTCGGCTCAAGGTCGTCAATGCTCAGCAAATTAAAGTCACTAAGTACATTACATTCCTGTACCTCAGATATACCTATCCATTTAGGAACAACATTTCGCTCACAGTTTATTACCAGAACTTTATCGCCTTTAACCTTAAGTATTCTAAACCTAACACCATCAACTCTTACAATGTCATTCTTTTTCAATTACGACACCCCAATCTTCAACGCCCCTGCTTAACCAATATGTTCGTGACATATCGAGGAGTTTCACCACCATAGGCTTTGTTAAATGATTTCGATTGACACATTCCCTGACACCTAAATCACCACCATCCTTTTTAAATAGAAAGTCGGTAGTGTATTCTTCTCCAGCAAGTGCAACATTAGTCTCGAACTCAACAACTTCCTTTTTATTTTGAAGAATGTCTGCATAGGCTTCTTGAAGTGTCGTATATGTTCGGCACACTTCTTTACACTTACTCAAATTCTTCTTTGTACATCTTCCTTTGTAGTTCTTTTTTTGCATAAGAAAACCTCCCAAAAACACTCCCAAAAACGTTCCCAAAAATGAAAATTGTTTTCCCAAAAACGTTTTTGGGGATTTTATATAATTAGCGAAATCGCTACAAAGCTTGATTTTACTGAGGTTATAGGCATTTTGCAATTTCCCCAAAAACGACTCCCAAAAACATCACTATATTTAAGTGCACTTCAAATTATCACCAAAAGTGCGATTTCGATTATCAAATGAAATCCCAAATATGCTCCAAAAATACTTCAAATTCGTTTTTTCGTCTGCAAGGATTGAAGCTTTGATTTTCACGGTTTTGCTTGAACTTTTTACGAAGTTTTTCTGAATTACGATAGCCGTCCCCCGGACTCCTGACCCCCGCAATCTCGCTCGTGTTACGCTCGTAACCGCTTGATTCTACTGGGGTTGGAGGGCTTCAGGGTGGTTGCCTGAACCACGATTGGAGGCAATTGGAACACTTGTGGTGGGCGTGGGTGGGGCTTGGAATAATGCCTGAGCAATTGCCGGTCTTATCACGCTAAAAAGGCACAAAAAAGACCTTGCCGGAACTGAATCCAACAAGGTCGATTTTGATATTAAGTTTTGCACTTTAATTGATAAGCACGATTGCACTTAATTACTATAAAAATCAAACCTTGTATATGCATTATATATCATATATACATTATAATCAACATTTTCACAAAAAAATCCCTTCAATTTCCTCTAAACTTTTTACAATTATCTCGACATTTTTACACCCTTCAAATAACGAAGCAATATATGCCTCTTGATGATGGTAGCAATAAATAACAAGTTTAGACTCAAACTTAAAATATCCACTGGTTTTAGCAACATAACACGAATACAAGTCATTCATATTACCATCGAAAAATAACAAATATGCTGTCATATCTTCACTATCAAACGCAGAACATCTAAAGCTACATCTTTTAGCCGCATCAATACAACTACCACTATTTTCAAGAAAATAGTTTGCAATTTTGCTTTTAAATTCAGACTTCAAAAACAATTCAAACTGTTTTATGCCTTCTTCGGTTTTTGGAAAACAATATGTATTTGAAAAAATATCTTTAAACATTCTACTCGTTTCACTTATCTTGCATTTACCGTTCCCTTTTGACATTCTTTCGGGATTAAAGATTACAGTCTGTGCGTCTTCGTAGGAATTTGCAAAACATATTGCATCAGGGGATTTAAAGCCAAACCTAAATCCAAAGTTTCTTTCAGCAAACAGTTTTGTGTAAAAACCTAAATTCTCTTCAATTTTATAATTCCAACACATATTTCGATTAAGGTTAAAACATTCGTAAACACCTTCTGGGGTAACAAAGTATCCATATGAACGACTTCCTACCTCTGACAATCCCACCTTACTATCTCGTTTACGCACCTCCTTCATAGGGTAGAACATTGTTTTTTCAACATTCCTCGGCGCATTGGGTATTATTCCATTCCCTTCAGAACCTTGACTATTTAAAGCCCCTGTATCGTATATTGTTGGATTTTCAATCAAATCGAAAGAAACTCCAGTTCTTAAAGAGATAATCAATATCTCTGCAAGTTTAATATTTCTGCTAACGTGGTCTCTGGAACTTGAAAGCGATGACCAAGTCATATTGGCTATTAACTCTTGCCCCTCTGGTATAGAATTGAAGATAGTTACAATTGCATCCATCTTAGGGCGTATAGTTTTATATTGTCCCTTTCCGCGTTCTGTAAACCCAATCCCTTCATAAAGGAATTCATTTACCGCACTTCTATATACTACATCACTTAAAAGTATTCTTTTTACCCGACCAAACTTGTTCTCACCTTTTTCATTAACTCCAAACAAGTAAATTGACTGAACACCAAGTTCTCCACTAATAGCAATAACCCGTAACATATTTGCAACCATTGAATCGGGCCTAACATATACAGTGTGTTTAGAGTGCTTCTTAAGTTTTTTAAAATCTGCCACAAAGCGCACCTACTTTTAATATATAATTGGGTATATAACGACAAGTTGACTCATAACTTCGTCTTTTAATTATTTCACTAATGTCTTTAAACTCAAGGGTTAACATATAGATTTCCACCCTATTTTTTGATGCTTTTAAAACAATCATTTTTTGGGGTACTTCTCATAAACCTTATCAGGAGTTAACGAACCTGCTTTAAATCTTTCAAAAAATTCATCGAATTCCTTCAATGGAACTACATAAGTTTCAACACAGTTTTCTTCTGTAAAACACGCACCGTAGAAAAACGAGCAATATCGTGCACCATCATCAACAAGAAAACTTTTAGCCAAGTAATTTGTAAGATTAAGCAGTTCAACATTATCATTATCACGAACTACTAACACGCCATTAGAAACATTTTGAATCACACAAATAACACACGGTTCGTTATATACAACTTTATTCTCACTTAAAACTCTTAACTTTATGTTAAGCGGCTCGAATATTGCACCAGAAAGAAACACAGTTCTCTGTTCTGGAATAAAGCTGGGAGATTTTACATAGACCCAACCATCTTCTGTGTAACCTGCCTTAATTTCGAGAGATTCAAGCGAATTATCAATTATATCAAATATCTCTTTATCACTCTTTTTTACATTACAAATACCAGCAAACTCAACAATTATCTTTCTCCATAACATTAACGATTTTTCAAAAAAATGGAGATTTGAAAGCAAGAGATTAAACAATTTATCAATCTTTTTCTGTATTTCTTCACAGCCTATATTTTCGTTGTTAAGCTTTAAAAACTCGTTTTCAATTAACTTCATTTTTGCTTCTTGATTTTTCATAAGCACTTTCGCAGAAGCAATTCCATTACTTATATTTTTCATCTATTTCTTCTCCTTTAAAAACTGGCGAGCAAAACCGAATCGTAGGGACGACAGAAACACCATCAAAAGATAATGTAGCATAGAGATGCTTGTTCTCGGGAATGTATTTTTCAACTGTTTCCATCTCATCCCTACTTTCAAGCACTATTATTAATTTTTTCTCAACGTGAATAAGATTTAACGGAAGCAACTTATCCCTGTTTCCTCTTTCATAGACTACTATTTCATAGTCAGCCCCCTGTTTTTCGAAGTGCACAAGTGAAGGATACTCACCTCTCTTGTGTTTTTCAACTTGTGTCTGCTGCAAGAAACATATAAGAACCCACATTGCTTTAATCATTTTCAAATCTGGTTTTTCGTTCTTGGAAAGTCCGATGTAAAAGCCTCCAGCAACATTTTCAATAAGATTTTTAGCTCTCAACTGAGCAAGAATTTTTTCCGGAAATTCTACATTTTCTGATTCCAAAAGAGAAAATATTTGTATTCTTGTAAGTGGACCATACATTCTCAACCAACACAACACATTTCTTTCTTCAGAACTTATGTTATACATACAATCACCTGCTTTAAATTATAATCGTAAAGTATAAAAGTCGTTAATTCATTTATAAAACAAAAAGTCACCTGCCCGCTTAATTGCGGATAGATGACTTTAATTAATTGTTTAACTTTAAAAAGAGCACTAAACACTCCCAGTCATTTGAAGGAGACCACCTATACTTTACATAATAATTATATCATACTCTTACAAAAAAGTCAAATTGTTTTTGCACAATATATTGTATAATACGACAATATATTGTGTCATTTATTCCCATATATCGTATTTATTATTGTATTTATATATATAATACCAAAACAATGTAATTTTATTGTCAAAATACTTGTTTTTAAATAAAAATCAACACAAGATATTGTGTAATCCATTTGACATAAATATTCAATTATGCTACAATTTATTTGTGAGCTATCAGTATGATAGAAAGTAATCTAATGAGAATGAAGAAGAAGCACTACTCACAGTCAACCTCTCCCCCTCTTCTCATACAGTACTCTGCCCTACTTGTGTATTTATTAGGGAAAAAACTACTACAACTGAATATGGTGAAATTCTGCCCTGTTGTATGTCGTATACAACAGGGCTTTTGTATTCAAAAGCTTATAAAAAGTATATAAATCAGTCTTGTATAGACATTCATTAATTAATAGCATCTATTTCTATTTTTCAAAAAATATAATGCTCGCATAGAGCGAGATATGCTTGCATTATCTTAAAAGGTTTCGATATTTTGAAAATATCTTTCTCGCAATATTATAATAAAGGAGTAATTTTTATGAGTAAAAAAAACAAAAACAAAAAACATATACCACCCTATTGGGCAATACCATTAAGTTAAGAAATAGACTCAGTTCAAAAAAGAGCTGGGTCTGTTTTTTTTGAGAAAATTTAGAAAAAAGTGTTGACAAAAGCATAAAAATGTGCGGTC
>CALEJD010000067.1 GCA_937898195.1 uncultured Clostridia bacterium
CTACTTCAAAGTCGTTAGGGTCGTGAGCAGGAGTGATTTTAACAACACCTGTACCTTTTGTCATATCAGCGTGTTCGTCACAAACGATTGGAATTTCTTTATTAAGAAGTGGCAAGATTACGTGACAGCCGTGAAGATGCTTATATCTCTCGTCTTCTGCATTAATAGCAACGGCTGTATCACCAAGCATTGTTTCTGGACGAGTTGTAGCAAGTTCGAGCTGTTCACCTGTTTCTTTAACTGTATAAAGAAGATGCCAGAAGAAGCCATCCTGCTCTTCATATTCAACTTCAGCGTCAGAAATTGATGTGTTACAGCAAGGACACCAGTTAACCATACGGTTACCACGATAGATAAGGTCTTTTTCATAAAGACGAACGAAAACTTCGTTAACAGCCTTACTGCAACCTTCGTCAAGAGTAAATCTTTCTCTATCCCAGTCGCAAGATGAACCGAGTTTCTTTAACTGTTCAATAATTCTGCCACCGTACTGCTTTTTCCAGTCCCAAGCTCTTTCTAAGAAGCCATCACGACCTAAATCGTCTTTTGTGATGCCTTCTTTTCTCATTGTTTCAACAATTTTTGCTTCAGTTGCGATAGATGCGTGGTCAGTACCAGGAAGCCAAAGTGTGTCATAACCTGCCATTCTGTGATAACGGATTAAAATATCCTGCAATGTGTTATCAAGAGCGTGACCCATATGAAGTTGACCTGTGATATTTGGTGGTGGAATTACAATAGTGTAAGTCTTTTTGCCCTCTTCACGCTTTGCGTGGAAATATTTATTGCTGAGCCAGTCTTTATAAATTCTGTCTTCAACATTCTTCGGATTATACTGTTTTTCAAGTTCCTTAGACATATATTTCATTCCTTTCGGTTTGTTTATAAAAAAATAAGCCTCATACAAAATGTATGAGACGAAAATTTCCGTGGTACCACTCAAATTGCCATTGTAAAACAATAGCCACTTTAAATTCTTAACGGGAATTACTCGTTTTCACTTAACGGTATTTCTACTTTAGGCAAAACCACTCGAAAGCTACATATCGATTTAAATGTTGTGTTGTCTTGCACCAAACGACAACTCTCTGAAAGCTAACACAATAAATCTTACTCTTTGTCATAGTGTTTAATTTATTTAATTCCAAATGATTTTAACAGTAAATAGGCTAATTGTCAAGGTCTTTTGACACCTTTTTACCCGTTAGTGCAACAGTGACACAATAAACTTTTTCTGCACCGCGAATTTTCAGAATTTTGGCACATTCATTAAGAGTTGCGCCTGTTGTTTTGATGTCATCAACCAACAAAATTGTCTTGCCACTAACATCTGTATTTTCTCTCACATCATAAACACCGAGCACATTACCCTTTCGTCTATTCTGTGATGATTCGTGTTGTATATCATTATCAAAAATCTTTTGAAGTGTATTTTTTACAGGTAATGACAAATTTTTTGAAAGTTCTGTTGCAAGCAATTCACTTTGATTATAATCTCTATGTCTTTTTTGAAAAGATGATATTGGCACAAACGTCATATAATCAAACTCTATATCACAAAAGTCCTTCTCAATCTCTTTTGCCATATCCTTTGCAAAGTGATATGCCATAAAATCTCTTCCACCGAATTTAAGCCTTGCTATTCCATCAGCAATGCCATTTTCATAATAAAACGGAGATGTTATTCCGTCATATCGCATTTTGTGTTTATTGCATTTGCACCTATCTTTACCCGCGCCACAATATTTGCAACGCTCACCTGTAATTCTTGGTAAATGGTCTCTACAATCTTCACAAAGTGTTTCACCCTTATTCAGAAGTTTGCCACAATAAGTACATTTGTTGGTAAGAAACAACCAAAGAATTGTATCTTTTATTTTGCCCATTATACAGTGAGAGATGTAATAATTGATGAATAAACTTTAACAGGGTCGTCAATGAAATTCTTCTTAACAGTTTCAAGTTGAAGACTGTCAACAACATATATTGAGAGTTTCATAAGCTCTGTGCCCCTATCAAAGAGAGTGAATGTAATTGTATATCCACCGTCATCGTGCTTTTCTACTTCCATTTTATTCTCACGTTCAATTTTTGCACGAGTAACTAATCTGATTGCAGAGTTAATTGCTTTTTCACGGACAGTTTTTGGCAAAGATGTCTGCAAAAGGTCTGCTGCCTCTCTACCTTTATCTGTAACTGATAAAACTTCTTCCATATCTAAAATATCTGCAGTGATATTGCCGGTTTTCAAAAGTTCTTCAATGGCCTGACCGACTTCAAAATAGTTTGCAAGACCATCTTCTTGCATTGCTTCATTGAGCATCTGTCTTGTCATTGGAGCATCGACGCTCTTTAACAAATAACAAATGAGCAAACGGATGTCATCACGATTGCGAAGTCCACCTAATTCAATTCCTGCATCAAATGCATCATATTGCATAATTTTTACCCCTGTAAAAGACCTAAAATTTCTTTGATGTCATTATAGACATAAGTTGGTTTGATTTCACTATTATTAATATCTTCTTGTGTGCTTTCACCGCTGAGAACACAGATTGTGTCAACACCTGCATTCACACCAGAAGCAATATCTGTATAAAGTCTGTCGCCAATAACAACTGTTTCTTCTTTTGTAAACCTAGAACGGCTTACAGAATAATCAATCATAAAGCCATCTGGTTTGCCAATGAAAAGTGGTCTGCGACCTGTTGCATAATTGATTGCTTCGCACATTGCAAAACAGTCAGGCACAAGGCCAAATTCTGTAGGGCATCCCCTATCAGGATTTGTTGCAATATATGGAATATCTTTCTTTGTCTGCAACAAATATGAAACATCCCAGAGTTTTTTGTATGTAAGTTCAGTATCATAACCCACACAGATACAATCAGTATCTTCATCTGCTTCGGTTGTGATGTTAACACCAAACTTTTTCATTTCTTCAATCATTGAGATTGTGCCCATACAATAAATCTTCTTACCTTCAAAATGCTCGTTAAGATAAAGAGCTGTTGCCTGAGAAGAAGTAAAGAAATTATCTTCAGTCACTTTGATGCCCATATTTGAAAGTTTTATAACATAATCCTTAACTGAACGGGATGAGTTGTTTGTGATGAACACATATTGCCCACCAATGCTCTCAATATGTGCTAAAAACTCGTTAACACACTCAAAGAGTCGCGCGCCCTCATAAATTGTTCCGTCCATATCAAGTAAGAAAAGTTTTTTATCTTTTAATGACATTTTATAATCCCTTATCTATTAGCTTTTAATTTTGCGAAAAGTTCTACATTGCCTGACTTAACCTTAGAGATTATTGTACTTTCAAGATATACAAGGTTTGTTGAATTCATCTTGTATGGAATAAGCATAATCTTCATAACCGTTGAGTTAGGTTGTGCAATTTTAAGTGCAGTTTTTGTTCTGTCACTATTAAGCATTGATTTGATTGCTGCTTTTTTCTCTTTTGTTGAGAGTGTGCAAGCAGTATTTGTAACATTCTCAACACATCCAACAATTCTTTCGATATAACGGCGCTGAATCATCTCTTGACTTTCTGCGCTGTCAACATCCCAATGCTTATAAAGGTCGAGCATCCAGCCGTGCTCTTCTTCACGCTTATCGAGCATATCACTTCTGTATTTAGCGGTTTCACTATCTGCACGAGCTCTCATAAAGTGATAGTATTTATCTTCCATAAGAACTACTCTTTCCACATCACGAACAACATCAAGGTTGAATGGGAAATCATCCCAGAAAGTATTTCTGAAACGAATGTCGTTATCCATTATATATTTTCTCTCGAAAAGTTTGTTCCAAGGTGTATAGAGAAGGTTTTTATCAAACATATTGTGAGCATATTCTCTAAATTCTCTTTGAGAAGCAAACACCTTTGTTGGCAAAGCCTGTTCTTGTGAATAGAACTCAGTATCTGAATAATATGTGTCGATGTAATAGCCTGCAACAACAAGTTGAGCGTTATTCTCTTTTGCCATTTTATACATATCTTCAAACATTGTAGGCTCTGCCCAGTCGTCTGAGTCAACGAAATAGAGATATTCACCCTTGGCTTGTGGAATAGCAGTATTACGGGCACTTGGCGCGCCACCATTTTCTTTGTGGATAACAGTTATACGGCTATCATTTTTTGCATATTCATCACAAATTGCGCCTGAATTGTCAGGAGAACCGTCGTCAACTGCAATAAGTTCCCATTCTGTAAGAGTTTGTGCCTGAAGACTTTCAATGCATTTACCGATAAATTTTTCAACATTATAAACCGGCATAATTGCAGAAATTTTTACATCGCTCATAATTATAACTCCTCGTCACAAAGGTTAAGTGCAGCTTCAATACACTTGTCCATATCATAATATTTATACATACCAAGACGGCCGCCAAAAAGGATTCCATCTTGTTCTTTCGCCAACTGAGCATACTGCTCATAGAGAGAATTGTTGTGCTCGTCGTTGATTGGATAATAAGGCTCGTCGCCCTCGTGCCAATCTGCAGGATATTCTCTTGTGATAACCGTCTTTTCTTGTTTGCCGAACTCAAAATGCTTATGCTCAATTATTCTCGTGAATGGAATTTCACGCTCGTTATAATTGACAACTGCAACACCTTGATAATTCTCACAATCGAGAGTTTCTGTTTCAAATTTAAGGCTTCTATATCCTAAATGGCCTAATTTATAATCAAAGAATGCATCAACAGTACCTGTGTAAAGGCATTTATCTGCTAAAGCCAAGAAACCTTCTTTGTCGCTGAAAAAGTCTGTATTAAGACGAACTTCAATGCCATCGAGCAACTTTTCAATGATTACATTATAGCCACCTTCTGGAATACCTTGATATCTATCGTTAAAATAGTTGTTATCATAAGTATATCTAACAGGCAAGCGTTTGATAATAAATGGTGGCAAATCTTTGCAATCTCTGCCCCATTGTTTTTCTGTGTAGCCCTTGATAAGTTTTGTATAGATTTCTCTACCTACAAGGCTGATTGCTTGTTCTTCAAGGTTTTGTGGCTCACCTTTGATTTCAGCTCTTTGCTCAGCAATAATCTTTTGTGCTTCTTCAGGGGTTGAAATGCCAAACATTTTTGAAAAGGTATTCATATTAAAAGGCAAGTTATACATTTCGCCTTTGTATTTTCCCACAGGTGAATTTATGAAATTATTGAACTCACAAAGCTCGTTTACATATTCCCATACTCTTTTGTTGCTTGTGTGGAAAATGTGAGCACCATATTTATGAACTGTGATACCCTCAATGTTTTCACAATAAATGTTACCACCAATATGGTCTCTTTTTTCAATAACGAGACATTTCTTACCTTTTTTTGTTGCTTCGTGTGCAAAAACTGCACCAAAAAGCCCACTACCAACTATAAGATAATCATATTTTTTCACATTGTTTGTCATAATATCACCTTTTCAATATTTTGAGAGTTGTAGCAACTATTTTCTTCTCTTTCAAAAGAAGTTGAATTATCCCTCGTAGTCTTCTTCATTCTCCCAGTTATGATATACATTCTGAACATCGTCGTTTTCTTCAAACATTTCAAGCATTCTACCCATATTCTTAATGTCATCTGGGTTTGTGAGTGCTGTGTATGTGCTTGGCACATATTCAACTTCTGCTGAAACGAATTTATAACCCTTTGCTTCAAGGTCGTCACGAATTGCACCCATATCGTTTGCTTCTGTACGAATATCATAGATTTCGTCTTCTGCAATAAAGTCGATTGCACCTGCTTCAAGTGCATCTTCCATAAGCTGGTCTTCGTCGATACCGTCTTTTTCGAAAATAATTACACCTTGACGGCTGAACATAAATGAAACGCAACCGCTCATACCCATATTGCCGCCAAACTTGTCAAAATAGTGACGAACATCTGCAGCCGTTCTGTTTCTGTTGTCTGTAAGTGTTTCAACGATAATTGCGATACCTGATGGGCCGTAGCCTTCATATACGATTTCATCGTAGTTTTCACCACTGCCCTCACCTGCTGCCTTTTTGATAACTCTTTCAATGTTATCATTTGGCATATTTGCAGCTTTAGCTTTTGCGATTACGTCCTTGAGCTTTGAGTTACCTGCAGGGTCTGGACCACCAGCTTTAACTGCAACTGCGATTTCACGACCAATTTTGGTAAAAACCTTAGCTCTGGCGTTATCTGTTTTCTCTTTTTTTCTTTTGATTGTACTCCATTTTGAATGTCCCGACATAAAAATACATACCTCTCGATATTAAAATATTTATAATCAGTTTATTGTAGCATATTATGACGCTTTTTTCAATAGTTAGTTATAGTTTGAGTGATGACAAAACAGTAACAAAAAATAGAAAATTTTATTGTTTTTCTATGCATTTTAAAAAAATTATGTTAGAATAGAAAAAAGTAACTAATAAAACTTTCTAAAAGGTGATTTTATGAAACAATTTATGGGTGAAGATTTTCTTTTGACAACTGAAACTGCTCAAAAGATTTTTGAAAAAGGCGCAAAAAACACGCCGATTTTTGACTGGCATTGCCATCTCTCTCCAAAAGAGATTTATGAAAACCGCAAGCCTCGTGATATTGCAGAGCTTTGGCTTGGTGGCGACCATTATAAATGGCGTGGTATGCGTGGTTACGGCATCGATGAAAAATACATTACTGGCGACAGCACACCAAAAGAGAAATTCTTGAAATATGCCGAAGCGTTGCCATATTGCATTGGTAATCCACTTTATCATTGGGCACATCTTGAACTCCAAAGATATTTTGGAATCACAAAGCCATTAAGCAGTGCTACTGCAGAAGAAATCTGGAAAGAATGTAACCGTCAGATTGATGCGGGTGGATTCACGCCAAGAGAATTAATTGAGCGTTCAAACGTATATTGCGTATGCACAACTGATGATGCAGCAGACAGCCTTGAATATCACAAGCTTTTAGCAGAAGACAAGAGTTTCAAATGCAAGGTTTTACCTGCTTTCCGTCCTGATAAGTCATTCCTTATTGACACAGATGCATTTGCGCCTTGGGTTAAGGCAATGGAAAGTGCAGCAGAAATGGAAATCAAATCTTTTAAGGATTTGCTCACAGCACTCCAGAAGAGAATCAACTTCTTTGACGAAATGGGATGTAGAGCGTCTGACCACGCACTCAGTTATTGTCCTTTTGAATTGGCAACTGACGAAGAGTTAGAAACAATTTTTGCAAAGGCAATTAAGGGTGGCGAAACATTCACCGTTAAAGAATTAGACCAGTATCGCACAGCGCTTTTACAATTCTTTGGTGCAGAATATGCAAAACGTGGTTGGGTTATGGAACTCCACTTCGGTGCAATGAGAAACAATAATACAAAAATGTTCAAGAGCATCGGTGCTGATACAGGCTTTGACTCGGTTGATGATTATAACCTTGCTCACGGACTTTCTCGTTATCTTGACTCCCTTGCAGTTAAAGATTTGTTACCAAAAACTGTGCTTTTCACACTTAATCCAAAGGATAATTATGTGCTTGGTACAATGCTCGGCAACTTCCAAGGTAGTGAAGCAGCATCAAAGATACAATTTGGTTCAGGTTGGTGGTTTAATGACCATTACGACGGAATGCGTAAGCAAATGATTGACCTTAGCAACCTTGGTGTGCTTGGCAAATTTGTCGGTATGGTTACTGACTCACGCAGTTTCTTGTCATACCCAAGACACGAATATTTCAGAAGAATTCTCTGTGAAATTATTGGCGATTTGGTTGAAGACGGCAAATATCCAGCAGACATCGAATTTCTTTCACAGATTGTTGAAGATATTTCATTCAATAATGCTAAAAAGTATTTTAATTTAGATTAAACGATAAAAATTAAAGGGCTCTCAAATGGACACGCCCCATAAGGATGTTTTTTGAGAGATACGGTGTAACCCCGTTTGGGGTTGCACCGTTTTTCTCTTTGTTAAGCTA
>CALEJD010000068.1 GCA_937898195.1 uncultured Clostridia bacterium
TCCCCAACAAATTTTCCCTTTCCTTTTTCATAAAGTATAACACCAATCCCTATTTCCCACCCACAAGAATTTTAATATATAGACTTGATTTTCAAGTCGCTTAATTAGGTCATAATAATTTTTCTCATAAATAAAGCTCCCTGTTGACTAGTTCGGCAGGGAGTTTTGCTTTGCTTTTCTTTGTGTTTTGTGATAGAATACTCTCGAAAGGAATGATATCTATGAATTCTGCTTTTAGTTTTTATATGCCTGTCAATATTTTAAGTGGCGAAGATGTTTTAAATCAGAATAAAAGCATTTTCTCTGAACTGGGCAAAAAGTGTCTTATAGTTACAGGAAAAACTTCCGCTAAAAAATCAGGTGCACTTGACGATATAATAAATCTTTTTAATGAACTGAATATCGAGTATGAAACATATGATAAAATCACAGAAAACCCACTAACTGTTGACTGCTATAACGGTGGCAAGTTGGCTAGAGATACAAGCGCTGATTTTGTTGTTGGTATCGGCGGTGGTTCACCACTTGACGCAGCAAAAGCCGTTTGCGTTTATGCGACTAATAAACATATTATTGATGATGATATTTATACTGCGTCTGTTGAGAATTCACCATTACCCCTTGTGCTTATCGGCACAACATCCGGTACAGGTAGTGAAGTTTCAGGTGTTTCTGTGCTTACAAGAAAAGATGGTCGCAAGCAGAGTATCGGTGGTAAAAACTATTATGCTAAATATGTAATTGCTGATGCTAAATACACATATTCAATGCCCTTTGGTGTAACCGTTTCAACTGCGCTTGATGCTCTTTGCCATGCTGTTGAGTCAATGTTTTCACCAAGAGCAGATTTCTTATCAAAAGAATTTTCACTTTTATCTGCAAAGATGATTTATCCTTTGCTCTGCAAAATGCGCTATACAAAAGAATCACCAAACGAAGAAGAGAGAAATACTCTTTACTTCGCATCTCTTTATGCAGGCTTTGCACTTAATAAGGGTGGCACAGGCTTCCCACACGGTATGGGCTATGCACTCACCGAAGATTTTGGCGTGCCACACGGTCTCGCTTGTGCTGTTTTTCTTCCACAATATCTTAAAGAAACAGAAAAAGCAAACCCAGAGCTTTATAATGAATTAATGGGTGCTATGAACACTGATTTTGAGTTGCTTAATGATTTATTCAGCGATTTTTGCTCTTTTGGCTTCAATATTTCTGATGAGCAAATTTCAAGCTATGTTGACAGATGGGCAACTCTTAAAAACTTTAAGAACTCACCTACTGACTTCAACAACGAAGATGCAGGAAAATTAGTCAAAAATTTGTTTCAAAAGTAGTGTTTAGATGGTTTTTGTCTAAAGCTTGCTTAAAATTCGAAAATTCTATATTACTCATATAAAGCCGTACTTTTTGTTGTATAACTTTTACAAAAAATTACGGCTTTTTTATTATTATAAAAGGCTTTGTTTTTATTGTTTAGATAATTATTATCTAAATCAACCTTGATTTTACGCCAATTTTATGGTTGTAGTTAGTTTTTGACTATTTAATAGCATAATTTTACAAAAAAGGTTTGACATAGCAAAATTTAGTGCTATAATTAGTATGAATGATTATCCACCTTAATAGGTGAGTTCTAAAAATTCCAAATTAAATGGAGGGTAAATTTATGGCAGATACAAGATTCGCAATCACTCATTATCATGATGCTGCGGCTATCAACAGACAGCTTGATGAACTTATCAGCAAGCCAATCTACACAATCAAGCCAGAAGTTCTTAAACAGTATGAAGAAGAATATTATGGCAAAAAGTGCGTTAAGTCAAAGGAATTAGTTGACGAAGCAAAAGCTATCATCCCTGGCGGTGTTCAGCATAACCTTGCTTTCAACTATCCATTCCCTCTTGCTTTCACAAAAGCAGAAGGCGCTTATCTCTATGACGCTGACGGCAACAAATATTTTGACTTCCTTCAGGCAGGTGGCCCAACAGTTCTTGGTTCAAACCCTAAGGTAGTTCGTGACCAAGTTATCGACCTTCTCAACACATGTGGTCCTTCAACAGGTCTTTTCCACGAATTCGAATACAAACTTGCTAAGAAAATTTCTGACAGCGTTGAAACAGTTCAGATGTTCCGTATGCAGGGTTCAGGTACTGAAGCTTGTATGACAGCAGTTCGTGTTGCTCGTCTTGCAACAGGTAAGAAGAACATTCTTAAAATGGGTGGCGCATACCACGGTTGGTCAGACCAGCTTGGTTATGGTATCCGTGTTCCTGGTTCAAAATTCACACAGGCAAGTGGTGTTCCACTTTATCTCTTCAAGCACACTCAGGAATTCTTCCCTGGTGACCTTGATGACCTTGAAAGAAAGCTCCGTGCTAACGTTCTTCGTGGCGGCACAGCAGCTGTATTTATTGAACCAATTGGTCCTGAAAGTGGTACAACTCCACTTGATTACGACTTCAACAAGGGCGTTGAAAGACTCTGCCGTAAATATGGCGCTCTTCTCGTATTCGATGAAGTTGTTACAGGTTTCCGTATCGGTATGGCTGGTGCTCAGGGTTACTTCGGCGTTTCTCCTGACCTTACAATCTTCGGTAAAGTTATCGCTGGTGGATATCCAGGTGCTGGTGGTGTCGGCGGTAAGAAAGAATATATGAAATATCTTGGTGCTGGTCTTGATGATTCAGGTATGAAGATTAAGAAAGCATTCACAGGCGGTACAATGACTGCTAACCCACTTTCATGCTGTGCTGGTTACTTCACTCTTGAAGAAATCGACAAGCAGAACGCATGTCAGAAAGCTGGCGAAATGGGTGACAGACTCACAACAGGTCTTCAGGAAATCATCGCAAAATATGGTCTTCCATTCGTTGCATGGAACGAAGGTTCTGTTTGCCACCTTGAAACAGTTGGTACAATGCACTACTCAATCGACTGGTGCAAACCTTGGAAAATTCCTGGTGTTCTTTCAGCTACAAGCGAAAGAAAGAAAGAAATGCAATACATGGGCGCTGCTTACATGGCAGAAGGACTTGTTACTCTTGCTGGTAGCCGTCTCTACACATCAGCTGCATACACACCTAAGATGATTGACCAGGCACTTCAGTGCTTCGACAAAGTTTTGGCAAATGTTGCAGTTAAACCTGCTGAATAATTCAGGTTATACTTTATTGGCGGGCGAATGACCTTCGCTCGCCTTTATTCACACTAATTAAACGAGGTGAAAATTATGGAAATTATGCAAGCAAAAGAACTTGTCATCAAAGCTGGTAAAGAGCTTATCGAATCAGGTCTTATCGCTCGTACATGGGGTAACATTTCTTGCAGAATCAGTGATACACAGTTCGTAATCACACCATCTGGTCGTGCTTATGAAACACTCACACCTGAAGAAATCGTGCTTGTTAATATTGAAGACCTTGAATATGAAGGTGAAATCAAGCCATCAAGTGAAAAAGGTATTCACGCTGCTTGTTATAAGCTTCGTCCTGAAATCGGATTTGTTATTCATACTCATCAGGTTAACGCTTCAATCGTTTCAGCTATTGGTATGGATATCAACGGTATTGACGGTGAAAACGCAAAGGTTGTAGGTGACAATCTTCCAATTGCATCTTATGGTCTTCCCGGCACAAAGAAACTTCGCAAAGGCGTAATTGACGCTATCACTCGTTCAGATTCAAAAGCTGCTGTTATGGCTCACCACGGTGCAGTTTGTATGGGTGTTGACTATGACGATGCTTTCAATGTTGCAAAATGCGTTGAAGATATTTGCGAACAGTTCGTAATCACAAAATATGAATCACTCACAGGTACAGTTGCAAATGGCCTTGAAACTATCAATGACTATGTTGTTGATACTTTTGTTAAAAAACCACTTTCTGCACCTGACTTCCCTGCTTGTAAGAGTGAACGTGACGGCTCTGTATTCAACATTTCACTTGTTGACGGTGACGGCGCTATCACAAGAATTGATATTGAAACAGGTAACGTTATCGCAGGTGACGGTTGTGAAGAATCAATCGAACTCCACCGTGCAGTTTATAAAAAGCGTGACGATGTTAACTTTATCTATCACACAAAAGACCCATTCACAGTTGCTTGCTCAAAGATGGGCAAAACAATGCGTCCATTGATTGATGACTTTGCTCAGATTGTTGGTGTTACTGTTAAACACGCAGGTTATAACCCTAACAATTCTCTTGCAACATCAAAGAAAGTTGTTAAAAAGCTTAAGGGTAGAAATGCCGTACTTCTTGATAATAACGGTGCTCTTTGTGTAGCTGGTAGCGAGTATGATGCAGGTGCTATTGAATTTATCACTAATAAGGGTGCTAAAATTCAGGTTTGCTCAAAACTCTACGGCAAAGAAAAGCCAATCAACCCAGTTGAAACAAGAATTATGAATCTTGTTTACAGACTCAAATATTCAAAACAAGCCGGTAAATAATCAAAAGGCAAAATATTAGGACTCTCAAATGCACAAGTCCAGTAAAAACGGACAATAGAAAAAACAGACCTCCTATGGTAG
>CALEJD010000069.1 GCA_937898195.1 uncultured Clostridia bacterium
GCATCCTTTGGGAAATGAGCAGGTACCCAGTCAAGAATAACACCGATATCGTTTTTATGGCACATATCAATAAGATACATTAAATCGTCTGGTGTGCCATAACGAGAAGTTGCCGCAAAATAACCTGTTACCTGATAACCCCATGAGCCATCAAAAGGATATTCTGTAAGTGGCATAAATTCGATATGAGTATATCCCATTTCTTTTACATAAGGAATGAGCTCTTCTGCCATTTTTCTATATGAATAGAAATTACCATCTTCATATTGCTTCCAAGAACCAAAATGGACTTCATAAATATTTACAGGTCTGTCATATTGTGCTCTTTCGCGTTTTGCTTTTTCCCATTTGGCATCAGTCCAATTATAAGCGCCCAACTCATAAAATTTTGTCGCATTATCGGGACGGGTTTCCATATGATAACCATAAGGGTCACTTTTCATAAGTTTTCTTCCGTCGTGAGTATAAATGCAATATTTATATGAGTCATATTGATTAACGCCATCAATATATGCTTCCCAAATGCCACCTGCCGTTATACGAGTTGCAAGGTTTGCGTTTTCACTCCAGTTATTGAATGTGCCACAAACTGCAACAGCTTCTGCATTGGGTGCCCACACTCTGAAAACAACTGTGTTTTCAGAAACTCTATGTGAGCCCATAAATTCATAGGCACGAGCATTGTTGCCCTGATGAAAAAGATAAACGGGAACCTGAGATTCATAGTTATTACTTTCTGACATTTCTCTACCTCCCAGAAAACATAGTTATACAGATATATTGTAACACCCTAAAAAAGCTTTTTCAAGCATTTTTTGAACAAAATAGTCAAAGTGTTAACAAATTTCATTACGGGCATTTGTGCAGTTTGTTACAAAAATTTACCAGAAATATATAAAGTAAACAAGAAAAAATATGATTTTTTGTCAAAAAATTAAACCGAGTGTAAAATCCACTCGGTTTTTGTATGTTGCATTGCGGAAAAAGAATCAATTTTCTGCAAAATTGCCAGTGTAAAGTTGATAATATTTTCCTTTTTGTGAAATCAAGTCATCGTGGTCGCCACGTTCTATAATTCTGCCGTTTTCAAGCACCATAATTGCTTTCGCGTTACGAACAGTTGAAAGTCTGTGAGCAATAACAAAAACTGTTCGACCTTCCATAAGAGCATCCATACCCTCTTCGATAAGCTTTTCTGTTCTTGTGTCGATTGAGCTTGTTGCTTCGTCGAGAATAAGCACGGGTGGGTCTGCAACTGCCGCACGAGCGATTGAGAGTAACTGTCGCTGACCTTGTGAAAGGTTTGAGCCGTCACCTGTGAGCATTGTATCATATCCGTCAGGAAGATGCGAAATGAATGAATGTGCATTCGCAATTTTTGCAGCTTTAACAACGTCTTCGTGAGTAGCATCAAGATTACCATAACGGATATTATCTTCAATTGTACCTGTAAACAAATGGGTATCCTGCAAAACAATTCCCAATGAGCGACGCAAATCATCTTTTTTGATTTTCTTGATATTTATGCCGTCATAACGAATTTTACCCTCTTGAATTTCATAAAAACGGTTAATAAGATTTGTAATTGTTGTTTTGCCCGCACCAGTTGAACCGACAAATGCGATTTTCTGACCGGGTTTTGCATAGAGTGAAACGTCGTGAAGAACTGTTTTTTCGTCTGTGTAACCGAATGTGACATCTTCAAAAACAATGTCACCTGCAAGGCGTGTATATGTGATTGTGCCATCGCCGTGCGTATGTTTCCAAGCCCAGATACCTGTGTGCTTTTCTGTTTCTTCAATTTCACCCTCATCATTAATTCTTGCATTTACAAGCACAACATAGCCCTCGTCGATTTCAGGCTTCTGGTCAATAATTTCAAAAATTCTCTCTGCGCCTGCAAGAGCCATAAGTGCATTATTAAACTGTTGTGTGATATTTGAAATAGGTTGTGTGAAACTTCTGATATATTGCAAGAATGCAACAATGTCACCTGCTGTCATTGCGCGTTTAATGGCTAAAAGTCCACCAACTGCAGCCGTAAGAGCATAAGTTATATGGGAAAGATTATTCATAATTGGTCCCAACATATTTGCAAAGCTATTTGCACTTGTTGCAGACTTGCGAAGTTTTTCATTAATTTCACCGAAGTGAGAAACAACTTCCCCCTCGTGATTAAACACTTTAACTACCTTTTGTCCCTCAATAATTTCTTCAATATATCCGTTAACTGTACCTAACTGTTCTTGTTGCTTTTTAAAGTAGAATGCACTCTTTTTACCAAGTGTCTTTGTAATAAACACCATTACAACAACCATTATACAAACGATTAAAGTCATTTGCCAACTTAAGAACAACATAATGAAGAACGAGCCTAAAATCATAATGCCAGATGAAATAAACTGCGTTACGCCCTGACTGATAAACATACGAAGAGTTTCAACGTCATTTGTGAATCGGCTCATAATTTCACCGTGAGGACGAGAGTCAAAGTAGCTGATTGGCAAATCTGCAATAGCATCAAAAAGGTCTTTTCTCAAAGTGTTGAGTGTGCGTTGTGTAAGCCAAACAGAGCATTTTGATTGACCGAAAGACGCCAATGCACCAAATAAAAATACTGCGCCCATAATGCACATCATTTTAATAAGTGGTGCTATGAGTTCACTTGTGAATTCTTTGCCTATCATTGGTGTGAGATAATCGTCAATAATAGGTTTTATGAATAACGAGCCTGAAACAGATGCGATTGAACTGATTGCTGCGAAAATTAGCATTCCAAAGAACAAGCCTCTATGTCTTAAAATATATTTAAAAAGTCTTTTGATTGTTCCTTTGGTATTCTTTGGTTTCTGCACAGGTCTTCCCCTACCACGGTTTCCTGGTCCACCCATTGGTCCTGCCATTATAACGCACCTCCCATCACATCAAAATCGTCACTACCCTTTTGTTGAGAGTTATATATATCTTGATAAATTTCATTGCGTGCAAGCAATTCTTCGTGATTGCCAATATCGTTTATTTCACCATCATCAAGAATAATGATTTTATCACAATCCTGAACAGATGAAATTCTTTGTGCAATTATAATTTTTGTTGTGTCTGGAATACACTCACGAAGTCCTTTGCGTATTTTTGAATCTGTGAATGTATCAACTGCACTTGTTGAATCATCAAGAATAAGAATTTTAGGTTTTTTAAGAATTGCACGAGCAATACAGAGACGCTGTTTCTGTCCACCTGAAACATTGACACCGCCCTGTCCCAAATCAGTATTATATCCATCAGGGAATGATGACACAAATGAATGTGCATCAGCAATTTTACAAGCTTCTTGAATTTCTTCATCAGTTGCATTTTTGTTGCCCCAACGAAGATTTTCTGCTATTGTGCCGGAGAAAAGAACATTCTTTTGAAGCACCATACTAACAGCATCTCGAAGATTAAAGATTTTATAATCTTTAACGTTTTCGCCACCGACAAGCAATTCGCCGTCAGTTACATCATAAAGGCGAGGAATAAGTTGAACAAGAGTGGTTTTAGCTGAACCTGTCGCACCGATAATACCAACCATTTCACCACTTTCAATTTTGAATGTGGCATTGCTGATTACATTATTCTGTGACCCTGCATATTTAAATGAAACATTTTTAAATTCGATTGAACCGTCTTTAACATCTGTAATTGTTGCATTGTCGTCATTAATGTCAGGTGTTTCTTCTACAACTTCCAAAATTCTCTTTGCACTTGCCTGTGACATAAAGAATTGAGCAATAAGCATAACTATCATAAGGAAGTGAATTAAAATCTGCATAATATAAGTGAAAATCGCAGAAAAGTCACCGATAAGCAAGGTCTCTTGTGTAATTTCTCTCGCTGCAATATAGAGAATTGCAAGAATTGTGCCATACATAATGATTGTAAATGTTGGCATACCCAAAATCATAAGTTTTTCTGCGTGTAATGCAGCGTTCATAAGGTCATCATTTGCCTTTTTGAACTTGTCTTTTTCATACTCTGAACGAACAAAGGATTTTACAACTCTTACGTTAGTAAGGTTTTCTTGAATAGATGCATTAAAGCCGTCAAACATTTTGAGCATTTTCTTAAATCTGCCCAACGCAATAGGTGCAAAAATTATAAGAATAATTGCAATAAGTGGTAATGCTACTGTAAATGGCATTGCAACTTCACGGCTCTTTGTGATTGTAATGGCAAGTGCCACTACAAACATAACAGGTGCACGGAACAACATTCTAATCATCATAACAAATGTATTCTGCACCGAGTTTACATCAGTTGTGAGTCTTGTGATAAGTGATGCTGTTGAAAAATGGTCAATATTTGAGAATGAAAATCTCTGGATTTTGCCCATAATTTCTTCTCGAAGTGATGCACCAAAGCCCATACCTGCAACCGCCGCCATTCGAGCAGCCATTGCGCCACAGAAAAGTGAACTCAATGCATATAAAAGCATTTTAAGACCAAGACGAAGAATAACATTCATACTATCTTCTGTCATTCCGCTCTGAACAAGGTTAACAATATCTGCCATTACAAGTGGAATTAGAAGTTCAAGCACGACTTCACCAATCATTAAAACCGGTGACAAGATTGTAGGAACTATATATTTTTTTGCATGTCTTAAAAGTTTAAACATTATATTCTCCCCTTTCTGCAAAGTCTGCAAGATTTTTATTCATTCTCTCAAGGAATTGGATAAGTGTTTCGATTTCTTCATCTGTAAAATCCGAAAAAGTTGCTTCATCCATATTCAAAAACATATTATCAGCATATTCTGAAAGTTTTTTGCCTTTTTCTGTAAGCTTCAAGTTGTTGCATCTTGCATCTTTTTTATCTGCAACACGCACAACAAGGCCTGATTCTTCCATTCTCTTTAATGAGGTTGCAACAGATGGTGGAGAAACATGCAAAAAATCTGCAATTTCTTTTTGTGTTGCATTATCATTCTCACTCAAATATTTTAAAATTGGTGGTTGACCAAAATAAATTCCGTTTTCACGGAAATTCTTGTCAATTATATTTCGGTGATTGCAATGATATGCTCTGAAACTTGCTCTCACCTTTTCAACATTGTTTTTCATCTTATACACTCTTTCAACAGTATTCGACTTTTAGTTAATCGATTTATAATTAATCGATTAACTATTTTTTATTATATATTAATATTGTATATTGTCAACCCACTAAAAAAGCGTCAATTGTGAATATTTTGTAAACAATTTGGCGTTTTTGCTATTTTGTCTCAGGTTTCTTGAGACAAAAAGCCTTGTTTGCGCTATATATGGAAGGCTTTTTCAAAAGTCTTCTGAAAGGAGACTAAAAATGAACGAAAATAAACTTACAAAAAAAGAACTTGATTTTTGCCGTTGGTATGCAAGACTGCAAAACCCAAAAGAAGCCGCACTAAAATCCGGTTACACGGTTTTGCCTGAATATCGTGGCATTAATCTTTTATCAAAGAAACACATTGTCTGCAAAATAAAAGAGTTTGAAAAAGAAAATCAGACTGATTCAAATCTAGTTTCAGCAGGACTTTCTCGCCTTGCTTTCGGCTCAATTTCAGATGCTGTGAAACTCATTCTCTCTGCAACAAGTGATAATCCCCCACAACCTGATACGCTTGACCTTTTTAACGTATCCGAAATCAAATTCACAAGCGGTAAGGGAATGGAGATTAAATTCTTTGACAGACTCAAAGCACTCGAGCAACTTTCTAAGCTTTCAGAAAATTCTCTGAACTCTTCTGCGTTATCTTTCTATGAGGCTCTTGAACGCAGTGCAAGTGGTGATAGTGATGAGTGATATTAAATTCAAAAGATTTTCTCAAAAGCAACTCATCGTGCTTAATTGGTGGACAGAATCAAGCCCCCACAAAACATACGACGCCATTATTTGCGACGGTGCTGTGCGAAGCGGAAAAACAATTTGTATGTCTTTATCGTTCATTCTTTGGAGTCTCTATCGGTTTTCAGATTCTTCATTTGCTCTCTGCGGCAAAACAATTTCATCACTTCGAAGAAATGTGGTTACTCCCCTATTACCACTTCTAAAAAGCATGGGATTCACGGTCACAGAGAAACGCTCTGCAAATCTTATTGAAATCGGCAATGGGAAATGCATCAACAGATTTTATCTTTTCGGTGGAAAAGATGAATCTTCCGCATCACTTATTCAAGGAATGACACTTTGCGGAATCTTAATGGATGAAGTAGCCCTTATGCCCCGTTCATTTGTTGAACAGGCAATGGCAAGATGCTCTGTAAATGGTTCAAAATTCTGGTTTAACTGTAACCCCGAAAATCCAAATCATTGGTTTTATAAAGAGTGGATTAAAAAACACCGCGAGAAAAATTGTCTTTATCTTCATTTTCTTATGGAAGACAACCCCTCTCTATCCACAAAAATTCGTGAGCGTTATAAGTCGCTTTATTCTGGTGCTTTCTATGAAAGATTTGTTTTAGGCAAATGGGTAGCAGTTGACGGACTTGTTTATCCATTCTTCAATGAAAAAGAGCATATTGTAAACACCTTGCCACAAAATTTTGATAAATATTATATCTCTTGTGACTATGGCACAGTTAACCCTGCATCTTTCGGATTATGGGGACTTCATAAAGGAATATGGTACAGAATCAAGGAATTCTATCACGATTCAAAAGCAAAAGGCTTTCAGATGACCGACAAAGAATACTATGACCAACTGGTATCTCTTGCAGGTGACAAAAGAGTTGAAGCGGTGATAGTTGACCCCTCTGCTGCATCCTTTATTGAGTGTATCCGTCGTGAAGGCAAATTCAGGGTTATCCCTGCAAAGAATGATGTTGCAGACGGCATACGCAAAGTTTCTGAAAAACTGAAAACCCACCAAATTTTAATTGGTAGTTCTTGCAATGATACAATCCGTGAATTCGGAATGTATCGTTGGGACCCCAACAGTGTAAAAGACACACCAAAAAAGGAATTTGACCACGCAATGGACGATATTCGTTATTTCGTGGCAACAATTCCAAAAACTTTTGATGATGCACTCTTCGCATTATCAGTTGAAAGAAGATAATTAAATTTAATTATTTGAAAGGAGGTATTCAATGTCTTTATTTGATAAAATCGGCAATCGAAAAGTATGCGCCACCACACCACAAGTCAGGTCAAACCACCATTTTGATGTTTTAAACTCTTTTCCTACATCAGTTTGTCAACCTGAAATTTATAAAAAACTTCGAGAGTCAATACCAGTAATTGATACGGCTATTTATAAGCTTGTCCGTCTTACAGGTGGATTTACTGTAAATTCAAACAACGATAAAAATCAAGCACAACTTAACGACTTTGTAAAAAACATCAACACAGGTGTTGCAGGTAAAGGTCTTCAACAGTTTATTGACCTTTATTTTGAGCAACTTCTCACTTATGGCACAGCAGCAGGTGAAATTATCACCGACGGCTATAATATTGACTCACTTTACAATGTACCAATCAGGGACATTTCTCTTAAACGAAATCCTAAAAACTTTAACGAGATTTTAGTTTGCAAGCCTGATGCTTTTGACGGTACACCCGTGCCATATCAAGAATTAGTTATGTATTCTACACTTAATTCCGAGCCAGGCGCGCTTGTTGGCAATTCAATTCTTAAAAGTCTGCCATTCGTATCATCAATTCTGATGAAAATCTATGACTCTATCGGGCAAAATTGGGAAAGAGCAGGAAATCTTCGTTTTGCGGTTACATATAACCCTGGTACAGATATGCTTGACCGTGCTTATGCAAAAGAGCGAGCACAACAAATCGCAAGTGAATGGGCAAGTGCTATGGAATCAGGCTCAGTCAAAGACTTTGTGGCAATCGGTGATGTGCAAATTAAGGTAATCGGTGCTGATAATCAGATACTTAACAGTGAAATACCCGTAAGACAAATGCTTGAACAGATAGTTGCAAAACTTTCGATTCCACCTTTTATGTTAGGACTCTCTTGGTCAACGACTGAGAGAATGTCTTCACAACAAGCAGATGCACTCACAACAGAAATCGATGCTTATCGTCGCATTTTAACTCCTGTTATTGAGAAAATCTGTTCGCTTTATCTCAGACTTTTGGGCAACAGTAATGGTGTTAACGTTATCTGGGATGAAGTTACTCTTCAGGACTCGGTGGAGCTTGCAAAGGCAAATCTCTATAATGCTCAGGCACAAAGTTTAATCTCGGGAGGTGAAAGTGATGATTAAGAAAAATTACTCATCTACAAATACAATCAACACAATCAGTGATGACGATATGGTACTCATCAACAGTTTTGCTCTGCGTGAACTCTCAAAAGATGAGATTTTCTCTTTTAGTGTAATTCTTTGTGACAATGATATTGACCGTGATTTTGAGCGGTTCAGTGAAGAGTCACTTAAAACACTCGAAAAACTTTTCGTTGGTAAAACAGGAATTTTAAATCACAGTATGAAAAGTGAAGACCAGTCTTGCAGAACATACAAAACAGAGCTTATTACAGATTCTTCAAAGAAAACTGTTGACGGCAAGCCTTACACATATCTCAAGGCGTGGTGTTACACCATTCGCAGTGATAAAAATGATGCTCTTATCCGTGATATTGAAAGTGGAATCAAAAAAGAAGTAAGTATCAGTTGTTCTTCATCTTCAAGAATTTGTTCAATCTGTGGTGAATCCCATTGTAATCACATTGCGGGAAGAAAATATAACGGCAAAAGATGTGTCAAGACAATTGACGGTATCACTGATGCTTATGAATGGTCTTTTGTAGCAGTACCAGCTCAAAGAAAAGCGGGTGTTACAAAGTCCTATGACAAGGAGAAATCTATGGAAAATATTTTAAAATCAATCAAAGAAGAGAATCAGGTAACTTTGAAAAGTTCTGAACTCAAAAAGCTTTCAGATTATATTGATTCTCTTGAAGCAAAGGGAGTGGACGGCGAAAAATATCGTGCATCTCTTTGTGAAAAGGCAAAAAAGGGCTTTGCTCTCGCTTTGCCTTCATTAAATCAGGAATGTGTTGACGAAATCGTCAATACTCTTTCTTCTAACGAGCTTGAAAATCTTTGCAAGGCTCTTAAAAAAGAAAGCGCAAAGGTTGTTCCGACATCTCAATTCTATAAAGAAGAAAAAACAGAAAACAATCAAAACAGTCAGTTTAAATTTTAAGGAGGTTTTATAATGGCTAATTTTGAAACAATTAAACTTGATAAAGGACTTTATCACACATCTAAGGGATTTCTTAACGAACTTGAAAGCATTGACCCATCAGAAAACTACAAAGGCACTTCACTTGAGGGTCTTGACGCATTTGAACGTCAGTTAAAGCGTTTTGATATTAAGGTAAAGGGTGCAAACAGCGACACAATCGACAAATTCTTCGCAACAACAGATTCAGCAGCACTTTTCCCTGAATATGTTTCTCGTGCTGTTCGTCAAGGTGCAGAAGAGGCTGACACTCTTGATTCACTTGTTGCAACAAAGACTAATATCAACAGCTATGATTACAGAAGTCTTGTGTCAGATATGACTGGCGATGCAAAGAAACTTGTTGAAGTTGGAGAAGGCGCACAGATTCCTGAAACCACAATCAGTGTTCAGTCAAATCTTATCAGACTCAAAAAATATGGCAGAATGCTCTCTGCATCTTATGAGGCACTTCGTTTTCAGAAAATTGACCTTTTCACAATCACACTTCGTCAGATTGGCGCTTATATTGCACGAACACAGTTTGATGATGCTGTTACCACTATTATTTTGGGTGACGAAAACATTGAAGCTCTTTCACCAATCACACCAAAAGATGCAGCTAATGGTTTATGTTATGCAGACCTTGTAAATCTCTGGCAAGAACTTGCACCTTATGAAATGAATGCTATTGTTGTTAACAAAGCTCTTGCATCAAAAATTCTCTTGATGCCTGAACTTCGCGATGCGAATGCAGGTCTCAATTTCCATGGCACAGGCAAATTGTTGACTCCACTCGGTGCAAAACTTGTTGTTTCAAATGCATTAGGCAATGACGTAGTTGGTGTTGATAAGAATTATGCCCTTGAGTTTATTACAGCAGGTGGCGTTCAGACAGAATTTGATAAACTTATTGACCGTCAGCTTGAACGCGTTGCAATTACACAGATTTCAGGTTTTGCAAGAATCTTTGCCGACGCTGCAACTTGTGTTTCTTTTTTATAAGGAGTGGTTTCCTTGATTGATACAGCAATTGTATTAGATGCAATCTATAATTCAGAATTAATTGCAGAAACTGAATTTCAAAAAATTGAGCCTTATTGTCAGGCGACTTGTGAACAATTATCACAAAGACTTAAAAGCGAAGACTATGCTGATGTTTCTGCAGTAATTATGGCTTGTGTTGGAGTAACTCTTTATAATTTCTTGCTTGCTAACGGCACAATTGATGATTTTTCATCTTTTAAAGCAGGTGATGTTACTGTTACACAAAATCGTCAATCAAGAATTGAAAATGCATCAAAATTCAAAGATGAAGTTCTTATCTGCGCATCATCATATCTAACAGATATTGATTTTATCTTTAAGGCGGTGGAAGTTTGAATATAGATAAAATTATTCAAAGCTTTGGCGCATCGGTTTATATTAAAAATGACGATGATTGGAGTTCACCGCTTTTCAACGCGTTCATCCAACCACTTCGTTATAAAAATAAACTTTATATGACTGGCGACTTCACACCTATTGGCAAAAACACTCACGATGTTTATCTTTATATAGGTCCTAAAAATCACGACCTTACAAATCTCGATGCTTCATATAGGATTTTTGATGCAAATAACAACTCTTACATAATTGACCGAGCAGAAAAAGTCACGTTTAAAAATGAAGTGGTCTATATCTGGGCAATTATTAGAAAAGTAACGGAGGTAAGAAATGGATATTAGTGGAAATTCGGCACAAGAAATGGTTAGTCGTCTCAGTAAAGAGGGTCAATTCAGTGACCTTAATTTCGTTGTTGCTTATGAAAACGAAATCAAACCCACTCCCCTTGACAAACCCATTGTAGCAGTTTCAGTTAAAAGCTGTGAAATTGGTGATAGAAATAACACCACACTTGAAACAGGTGAAATTGTTGATGTTGATACCAGAAACATAAATTTAACTTTAAGCGTCGATATCTATTTGCCATATTCAAAAGGTGGTAGCGAAGGACACAAGATTTTTGACAGAATTGCAATCTTTTTGTTATATACAGAAAAGCTTCCAATCACGAAAGCAATTTGCTATGATGCTGATTACGACTCAACCTGTCAAGCAATTATTTTGCGCACACAATTTACTTTTTCAAGTATAATGCCAACATAAAAAAAGCCCGTCGGGGAAAATCCTCGGCGGGTATTTTTTTGCTTTTGTCGATATGTTGAATAATTTCAACTCGATATTTTTACTTCGTAAAATCGATATGTTTTCGCTAACGCTCAAACTCGATATGATACAAATCCTTGTTCACGAAGTGAACATATCGAGTGTGATAACACATATCGAGTGACTTGTCGCATATCAAAAATCCTGCAAAGGATTTATATCGATGTCAAGTGCTCGGCACTTGACAATTAGTCAGCATTTTCTTCTTCGATTTTATCAACAATTTCTTGTGGAATTGCTTCGCCGTGTTTAACAAAGAGAATACAAGCGATACTCAAGATAAACATAATTGGGCTATAAACGAAGAGTGAAAGATATGTGCCTGTAAGCATTCTAACAACACCATAAACGATTGGAGAAGCAATCTGTGCTGAGAATGTTGCTGTGTAGTAGTAACCTGTGAATGTACCAACCTTGTCGATACCACCGATTTCAAGAACAAGTGGCAATGTGTTAACTGTGATGAACATATTAGCAGCACCACCAAGGATGAGTGCAAGCCAGATAATTGCCATACTGCGTGTAAATACATAAAGAAGGAACACAGCCATAAATACTACAAGACCGATAAGAATTGTCTTTTTACGGCCAATCTTTTTACCCATTTTACCTGCAGGGATTGCAGCAGCAGCAGAGCAAACAGCAAACAATGTTGTCATAATTGTTGCTTCACCTGTGCTCTTGCCAAGAACTTCAGCAGCAAAGAGTGCGAAGAATGTTGTAATAGCGTTTGTACCGCAGAAAAGGAAGAACAATCCGCCAAGCATAAAGATAAGACTCTTTCTTTCGCCCTTTGAAAGTTTTTCTGCTTTTCTTGCAGCTTTTTCAGCCTTTTTAGCTGCTTTTTCATCTGCTGCCTGATTATTTGCAGCGACTTCTTCAAGGCTTGATGGCTCGTGAACGAATACACGAACAACAAGCATACCAATAACCATAACGATAGCGCCGAGAAGGAATACATAAGGGAAACTTGTCTGCTGTTCATTTTCAGCAGTAACCTTAACGCCTGTTACAAGAAGATAGATAGCACTTACAAGTGTACCTGCTACCATACCAAGAACAGAGCCAACGCCACCCATAAGGTTGATGATAGCGTTACCTTCTGAACGAAGATGTGGTGGTGTGAGTGCAGGCATCAATGCAACTGCAGGAGCACGCCAGAGTGACATTGAGAAAACAAAAAGGATGATAAAGAGCATTGTTACAGGAAGAGTTGACTTCAATGCAACCCAAGGGATAACAGCAAAGAGAACTGCTGAAATTGGAGCACCGTAAACAATGAAAGGACGGCGTTTGCCGAGCTTTGAACGGCAACGGTCTGAAAGCTTGCCGAATGTTGGCTGGAAGATAACACCGAAGATGTTGTCGAATGTCATAATAACACCGATAAACAATGGAACAAGTGTAATCCCACCACCTGCTGTGTTAACGTCCTGACCCTGTGTTTTTGCAAATTCAGCAAGAACAGGAAAAGCCTCATTCAACTTTGCACTGAGGTTTGTGATGAAAACTGATTCTGTAAGCAATCTGTTAAGAATCTTTGTGATATATGGGTCATAAATTGCCCATGCAATTGATGTTGTGAGAAAAGCGAAACCTGTAAGTATGGTATGCCATGTATGAAGTTTACCATTTTTCTCACAGAAAAGTTCTGTTCTGTTACTCATAATTTTTCCTCCTGGAATTAATCCAAAATTAGACACATTAATTATACTATATCTTAATTAAAATAGAAATATGTAAAAGGACTAAAATTAAAAAAATTTTTTGTATAGTGTGTTGAAGAAAACGTTTGCGTTTTCCTTGACAAACCAAATAAACGACTGTATAATTACACTTGCATTTTAAATGTGCTGCTATGGCTCAGGTGGTAGAGCACGTCCTTGGTAAGGACGAGGTCACCGGTTCGAGTCCGGTTAGCAGCTCCAAAAACAAAGGCACTTCAAAAGAAGTGCCTTTGTTTTTTATTTCTATAAATATATTTAAACATTGGGATTCAATGTAACAAATCCATGTTCATCTGTTTCTGCAACGGCATTTTCAAGCCATTCTTCTGCAATGATGCCATCCATATATAACCCAACAACTTCAACATTACCGTTATATACTTTAATAACAATGTATGCTGATTCCTCATTCACTCTGAAAGCACTAACATTTGTGCTTGTTGGAAAATCAGTGAATTTTGCCTTATTCTCCATAGTTATGCGAATATAATCAGAATTTTTAGGCTTTGCATCTTGGATAGTTGACAAATTAGCATAGCCTTCTTCATCTTCTTCCATCACAGCATAATGGCCTATTCTGTATAAGTTGTAATCATAAAACCTATATTCGACTAATCCGTCATTAACGCTTTGAACATAAACTTTTATTCTAAATTCTTTTCCATATTCTTGTAAATTGTCTTCAACATTATTGCCGAAAGCAATCATACCTACTGGCACAAACAACTGAACAAGAATAGAAACAATCATAATCGGTAGCATTAATTTTTTAAGCATCTGTGCCACCTCCCTGTTCTTTTAGGGATTTTTTTATGGAAAGCATCTTCCAATTAATACCGATGAGCACCGCACCAAATAGCAATAATAGTATTCCCAAAGCAAAAACATTGCCATCTGTAAAGTTTAAATAAATGCTCATAATTTGAAGAAAGACTGTTAATATACCTACATTAACTACTATCAGACGTACTGTTTTAACTCCCTCATAAACAATCATTCCGCCAAAAGTTATTGTTAATAATCCAACAATAAAAATCGCCATAGAGTTATATCCAACAACACCAACAACAAAAGTTGATATAATCACTGCAACCGGCAAAGCTACTGTTATAATTCTTTGCAAATTATATTCAAAATCTTCTCTTTTAATAATAACAGCTATAACAGGTGCACCAACACAAATTAAAATCGTAATGATAAATGGAATTAGCTCACCTTCAATGGTCGGTGCATCCGCAATCGTCCCCATTGAAACGGATAGCATTGCAAAGCAAATACCAAATAGCGAAACTGGTTTATATGGCAATGAAAATGGAGCATCTTCAGGTGTTGCCACAAACATACAAATAAAATATGCCAAAACAAATATCAACATCGTTGATACAGAATTTGAAAGCAAACCACTTTGTATTCCTGCAGATGTATATATACTAACTAACGGGATTGATGCAATAACAGTAATCCATTGAACGTATTTACTTCTTCCGTCTTCTTTGTTTTTTGCAATATAATAAGCAAATGCTATACCAATTGCAAACAAAGGTGCTGAAAAAAGTATACCCTCTAAATTTCCGATAGCAGAAATATGCAATGACATATAATAATAGAATATCAGCGGTGCGACTGAATTAAAAATATACATAATCGGAATTATGAGAATTGAATCAATTATGAGATAATCCGTGTAAACCCAACTTATGTCATAAATGTAATCTATTAACGCGATTGAGGATACCACACCTATTGTCCAGATAACTGACGCACATTCTCGCCATATAAGATTATCTTTTTTCTTGCAATATGTGAAAATCGCGAATGCCTGACCCATAAGTATGGGCACAAATGAAAAGACAGTTTTCAGAGTCAACGAGAAATCCTGCCAGAAACCGAAAAACACAAGTGCAATTCCCACCGCAACAAAAAGCGAGCCGATTATTGCAAGAATAATTTTAATTCGGTTTTTCTCTTTGGTTTTGTCCGCTGATTTTATAATTTCTTTTTTTGCACCATAAATCAACTCTTCAATCTCAACCTCGAATGCTTCTGCAAGACTTTGAAGAGCCTCTATATCGGGTTTGGTTTTATCATTCTCCCAATTTGAAATTGCTTGTCGGGTAACATGGATTTTTTCTGCAAGAGCATCTTGAGTCATATTCTTTTCTGCTCTTAATTTTTTAATATTTTTTGAAATCTTAGGCATTTTCTCGCCTCCTTTTCAGCTTCATTATTACATAATATTATGAAAAAGTCACGCAATAATCTGTTGCAATTAAAAAATCTCAGTCAATTTTGACTGAGATTTCTCTTTTTTACATATTCAAAAACTCTGAATTCTTTGGCACAACAAATGTGATTGCGCTTTCTAAAAGTTTAAACTCTCTTTCAGTTACATAAGCACATTCGCCGTCCACATTAACTGCAGCTGGGTTACGGCTCTCAATTTTAACTTTTTTGCAATGACGAAAAGTTGTAATATCAAGGTCTAAATGCTCACCATTTTTATAAACGCTGATAAGTGGCAAAAGCTTTATTGGACTTCTATCACTTTTCACCATAACGCAGTCAATAAATCCGTCATTGGGCATTGCATTTGGCGCTGCTTTGTAGCCACCACCATACCAACGGGAATTGCCGATATAGCAGAAAAGATAATCATCTTCAAAAACTTCGCTATCATCAATGGTGATTTTAAATTGATTTTTTGTTTTACCTTTTGCGATACAACCGAGTGCCGCAAGTGTATATGCCAATTCACCATTTACAGCGGGAAGTTTTTTATAAGAAATCTGTCTTATGCAGATTTCAGAATCAAGTCCCATTGCACATTCGTTAATAGCAACTGCACCGTCTGTTTCAATAAGGTCAAGTTTCATTGGTATTCCATTCACATGGTCATCAAGATTTATATTTTTACCGAATAATCTGCAAAAATCATTGCCTGAACCCAAAGGAATGTTTGCAACCTGACAGTTAGGATATTTATAACATCCGTTGACAACCTCGTAGAGAGTTCCGTCGCCACCACAAGAATAGAATCGGATTTCTTCGCCTGTTTTTGCCTTTTCTTCAACAAAGCGCAGACCATCACGACTTGCTTTTGTCACATAGATTTCTGCATCAAGGTTATTCTCTTTGATATAATTTTCAATTGTTGCGATATAAGCATTAACTGCCTTGCCTTTTCCTGCAACGGGATTCACAATAAAAACGTGTTTCACAAAATCACCTTATTTATAATACATATATAGCTGGCATTTAATCATACCATTATAAAGTTTTCTTCGTTTGTCAGCTTTTCTGCCAAAGCATTTTTCAAATGTTTCGTCTGGACTGATAATATAATATGCCCAACCTTTTTCTTGAGTAAAGATTTTACCCATTGTGCGATAAATATCTTCTGCCGCTCTTATATCCAGCATTCTCTCGCCATAAGGTGGGTTGCAAATAACTGTGCCTTTTTCACTTTTGCGTACGAAATCTTTTAAATCTCTCTTTGACAAGTCAATTTTCATTGATACACCTGCTCGACGGGCATTTTCTTTAGCCACTTCAAGAGCGTGAAAATCAATATCAGAGCCATAAGCCATAAAATCGGCATCACGGACTACCAAATCAGTTGCTCTGTTTCTCTCTTGTTGCCACACAGAAGAATCAATGTTCTGAAATCTTTCACAAGCGAATGAACGACGAAGTCCGGGAGCAATATTGAGAGCTTTCATTGCACCTTCAATAAGAATTGTGCCCGAGCCACAGCACACATCATAAAGTGTGTGATAATGACGAAGTCGTGCAAGCTCTGCCATTGATGCTGCAAGTGTTTCTTTGATTGGCGCTGCATTTGCTACAGGACGGTATCCACGTTTATGAAGACCTGCGCCAGATGTATCAATAAACACAGTTACAACATCTTTCATAATCGAAAACTGAATTTGATATTTTGTGCCGGTTTCTTCAAACCAAGAAATTCTGTATTTTTCTTTAAGTCTTTCAACAACAGCTTTTTTAATGATTGCCTGACAGTCGCTTACAGAAAAAAGTTTTGAGTTAAGTGAATGTCCTTTAACAGGAAATTCATCATATTGACCTATCCACTCTTCCCAAGGAAGTTTCTTAACGCCTTGAAAAAGTTGCTCAAAGGTTACTGCTGTAAATTCACCCATACGGATTAAAATACGTTCACTATATCGTGAGCAGATATTTGCACGGACAAGAATACTCTCGTCACCTTCAAAATCAACTCTGCCGTTTTTTGCTTCAACATTTTGCGCTTCCATATCCTTCAATTCCTGTGCCACAAGACCTTCAAGTCCCAAGAGACAAGGCGCAGAAAATTTTATGTTCATATTATTTCTCCATTCAAAACAGTCAAAAATTATCCATTATAAATAAAGTATAGACTTTTTTAATGTTTTTGTCAATTAGAACAGTTTGACAAATTAGGGTTTGTCGATTTCTTTTTGTAGGGGCTGGCGTCCCCGACAGCCCGTTTTAAAGTGTGCTATCAAACCACAACGGGTCGTCGAGACGCCGACCCCTACGAATTGTCTGTTCGACAAATTCAAATTTACACAACAAAAGCAGAGAATAAATTTCTCTGCTTTTAATATAGTTTTATTCAAAAACAATTGTTGTAATACTCTTTTCTGGAAGTGTGATTTCTGTTTTTGCGCCTTTATAGGTTTCTTCCATTTGCTTTTCTTGTGTTGTTGTGTAAACCGTCATATTGTCACGGTCAACCTTAAGTTTTAATTCTCTCTCAACGCCTTCATTCACAACAACAGTAACGATTTTGCCGTCTGGTGTGAGATATGAAACTGTGTTTACAAGATATTTTGTGACCGTTGTGATTTTTTCACCATTTTCGTTTGTTTCTTCAACTTTTGTCACATCATTGATATTCTTTTCTGACTGGATTTTTGTGCTACCAACAGGAATAAACTTGCTGAAATGAGCAACTGTATAATATCTCATTGCAATTTTAATTTCACTTAAATCTGCGTTACCAGCCAAAAGTCCGTCAGAATATTTTTTGCCGTCGTCACCAATGCCGATACCATTCACACCAACCCAAGCTGTCCAAGAATTGATATTGCTGAAATTCAAATCATTCGCCATTGTTCTTGCCTGTAAAAGTGCGCCGTCGATTGAATCGATTGGTGATGTGCATGGAAGATGACACCATTCTGACATTTCAACTGTAATATCAGGTGTCTTTTCATTTATCCAGTTGCCAAGACCGATTTTGTTATGTAACTGCTCATCTGACCAATAACTATGATATGACAAATTGCCAAGATGTGGACGAATTTCTGCATCATTATAGAGATATTCAAACCATTCATAAAGTCTATGCCCGATTTCACCTGACTCAGGTCCTGAAAGTTTAACATCAAGATTTCTTTCTTTAATCTCTTTTACAAACGCGCGATAAACGCCATAAATATCTTCTGAATTATAGAAACATCCTTCTTGGCTCTGATTTACACTTGCTTGTCCCCAAGACCAGTTTGGCTCGTTAATTGGGCTAATGTATTTAACAGGCACGCCTTTTTTGATAAAGTATTCTGCGATTGTGCAGAAGTATTCAGCATAAGCTTCATAATTCTCTTTTGGAAGATTGCTAACCCACCAGTTTTCATTACCATAAGCTCTGCCATTGAGAGTCATTGAATAATGTGGTGAGTTTGCAAAGAGCACAACTGTATCAACGCAACCATAAGAAAGTGCTAAATCGAGCATTTTCTGTGCGTTTGCATCTCGCGTAAAATCATATTCATATTCGCCAGTTGCTTCGTTGTAAACATAAAAACTCTCTGTCTTGCGCCAAGGGTCAGTGATTTTTGTGTTTGGGTTATCAGCAGAGCCTGCGCCGATATTGTAACGATAAATATTGAGACTTAAACCATCTTTACTATAAAGAAGTTTGATGATTTCTTCGCCGTTCTCGCTCTTACCTGCAATTTGTGACCACCAGCAAGCAGAAGCACCAAAACCGTCAAGCACTCTACCCTTTTCGTTTTCGTCAATAGTAATTGTCAAATCAGCAATTTGTGATTTTTCTATAAAACCATCTGTATTCCAGAAAATCTTATCAAAGAATACTGAAAAAACAATTATTACAGTTGCCAACAAAACCGCAACTATGGGGATTATCTTTTTCATATCTTTCTCCTATTAAAAAAGCGGGGTTTTCACCCCGCAATATCTTGTTTTATTCAATCTCGGGTTCGATGAGACCATAGCCTCCGTCATTTCTTTTATAAACCACGCAAATCTGGTCGCTTTCCGCATTTCTGAACATATAGAACATATGCCCTATAAGATTCATTTGCAAGATTGCTTCTTCAACAGTTTCAGGTTTTAAAACAACTGTTTTGGTTCTCACAACCTCAATTTCATCTTCATCTGCCACATCGCCCAAAGCATCATCGAAAGAAACATCACGAAGCTTCTTTTCAAGTCTTGTTTTGTTCTTTCTAATTTGGCGAATGAGAGAATCAACGCAACTATCAAGTGCGTCTTCTAAATCATCACTGCGTTCTTGTGCACGGAAAATCATACCTTTTCTTGTAAGTGTGATTTCACAGATTTTCACGTTTTTTTCAACTGTTGCAGTGATTTTAGCCGTTGCGTCAGGTCCAAAGAATTTTTCAACTTTTAAAAGTTTTTCTTCGGCTCTTGCTTTAAAGCTTTCTCTTGGTGTACATTTACGTCCGATAATAGTGATATTCACAACGACATCTCCTTTGCGTTTATAATTGGGATTTTTTCTTATCCCAATTATAATATATCATATATGCACAGAAAAATAAAGTAGTTTATAAAATTTTTATTTAATTTTTACAATTATTTCATAAAATCGCCGTTTTATGACGAGTTACATGGCAACCAACATTAACTGCAACAGGAAGTCCTGCAATATGAGTCGGTGCTGTTTCAATATTAACAGCAAGTGCAGTTGTTTTGCCACCAAATCCCTGTGGGCCAATATTGGTTTCATTGATTCTTTTGAGTAATTCTTCTTCCATCTCTTTATACAATTCTTTTGAATTGCGCATTCCCACATCTCTGCAAAGCGCTTTTTTTGAAAGAAGTGCGCAAGACTCAAAGTCACCACCTATACCAATACCTAACACAATCGGTGGACAAGGGTTGCCCCCTGCAATTTTTACAGTTTCAACAACAAAATCCATTATATCTTCTTTTGTTGCAGATGGTGTGAACATTTTAATTCTGCTCATATTCTCGCTGCCAAATCCCTTTGGTGCAACTGTGAGTTTTATTTTATCGCCTGATACAAGTCGAGTGTGAATCACAGCAGGTGTGTTGTCTTGGGTATTAACTCTTTCGAGTGGGTCTGACACAATGGATTTTCGCAAAAGGCCGTCAACATAGCCTTTTCGCACGCCTTCGTTTATTGCATTTTCAAAATCAGCGATTATATGCACATCTTGACCAATCTCTGCAAAGATAACAGCCATACCCGTATCTTGACAAATTGGAATATCAAGCTCTTTTGCGCAATCGAGATTTGAAAGCAAATCACCCATAATATTTTTTGGCAACTCTTTTTCTTCATTTTTATGGCCACAAGAAATGCAATTAACCAAACTATCTGGCAAAGCTTTATTTGCTTCAATGCAAAATTTTGCGATTGTTTCTGTTATCTGCTCCGCTTTGATTTCTCTCATTTTATCATCACCTAATAAAAAAGGGCAGTGTTTACTGCCCCGTTTTTTATTTTGAACCTCTGCGATAGCCGTTGCTACCACCGCCACGTCTGTCAGTGCTACGTTTAATGTCGCTCATTTTGTCTTCGCTTTGAGCCTTAAACTTTGCCATCATATCTTCAAAAGACATTGGACCAGACTGTTCTTCCTGTGGTTTGCCCTGCCAACCACGGTTAACATTTTTCTGTGGTTTTGGTTTTTTCTCAAATTTTGGCTTTTCTGGTTCGGGCATAGCCTTTTTAATTGAAAGACTTGCTTTGCCCTTTTCATTAATTTCAATAACCTTGACTTTAACCTTGTCACCCTCGGCAAGATGTTCAGAGATGTCATTTACATACTCATTTGAAACCTCAGAAATATGTACCATTCCTGTTGTTCCGTCTTCGAGTTTTACAAATGCTCCGAATTTAGTCAAACCTGTCACTGTTCCGTCATATACAGAACCGATGTCAATCTGCATAAAACTGCATATCCTCCCCAATTAAAGCTTTCGCTTTATGCTCCCGGTGTTACGTCGTAGAACACCTTTTCACCCGGCATAACAAAGCCCAATTTTTCACGAGCAACCTGTTCAATATATGAACTTTTATCCTCATTTTGAACGATTGATTCAAGTCTTTCGTTTTCTTTGAGTTGTTGCTGATATGCAGCGTTTTTGTCATTCAACTCTGCTTTTTGTTCTCTGATGTCAAGTTGAAGTCCAATAAAAGTAATCACAAAATAGCCAATGAGCAAAACAAGCGCCAATGTGAGAATAAAGCTCTTTGACTGAACATGTTTTGTCTTTTTTGCTTTTGTGCTTGCCATTTATTACACTTCCTTTTCTTGTGAAACTACGTTTTTCACCATTTTAACACCTTGATTATACAACAAGTGCTTATGCAGTTTCAAGTGGAATTTTGATTTATTTTTAATCTTTTTACCCTTTTTATGCCATTTCTTTGCAAATTTTTCCAAAAGAGTTTTTAGTTTCTTAAAAGTCCAACAAAAAGGAAAGAAAACCACTTGAAAAATTTTCAATATTATCTTTTTGGTTGCATTTACTATTTTTTCACTTGCTGCAAACACAACCACACCCAATGAAAAATAATAAATTGCAAATCCAATGGCTTCACCCAATAGCAGAAATGCGCGGATATCCCCTTCATTCACAACAAGAAAGAAAATATATGAGCAGAACCCAAGAAAGACACAATATAGCAAATCGAAAACAAGAATTATCTTTTTGCTTTTTGAGATGCTTATTCGCACAATTCTAAAAAGGTCATAGAATATGCCCATCAAAAATCCAAAACCCAATGATAATAAAAAGCCTTTCGTCTGCTCTGCAAGACTCAGAGAATAAATATAATCCGTCATCTTAATACCTTTGAGAAAAAGCCCTGTGCCTTTGGTCGCACATCAGTATAAGTCAATGACGAGATGTCGCCATCAACCATCAATTCACTCTGTTCAAGATTAAGTCTTGTGATATGCAAATTCCACCCACGGATAGTCAGCTCACCCAAATCAGTTGTTGCAATAATTGTCTGCTCGTCAAAAGAATCAATATCAGTAACCCCTGATACAGAAAGTTTCTTTCGGTCTTCCATAATTATATTGTGTGGCAATTTGTGTATTGATTTTTCATCTGTAATCATAATAAACCTCCATATTTATACATATTAGTAATAAATATGAAAAAATGGACAAATTTATTACAAATTTGAATTTGTCTAACTCTTTTACAAAAAAAGCCACTCAAATGAGTGGCTTTAAAATTAGTCAATATAATAAAGACAAAGGCTAAGTACACGCATTGCAGTTCTCTGCATTTCACCAGATGTGATACCGTCTGTCTTACCGAATGTTTTAAGCAATGTTCCGTCAGGTTTTTCTTTGCCTGTGCGCTTGCCACCCGGCATAAGCACATCAACAGATGAGCGCACACGATAAGCTTGGTCATGAAGACTTGGGAATTCAGGACATTCTGATGAACGCATCCACCAGTCTGTCATAACCATACCGTCAAAGCCCCATTCGTCACGAAGAACTCTCTGGCAAAGTTCATAGTTATAATGTCCCCAAACACCGTTAATCTTGTTATAAGATGTCATAATTGTCTTTGGCTTTGCAGTTTTAACGCAAATCTCAAAACCTTTAAGATAGATTTCACGAAGCGCTCTTTCAGAAACTCTTGAATCATTATGAGTTCTGTTAAACTCTTGGTTGTTACAAGCATAGTGTTTCGGACAAGCCGCTCCACCGCAAGTCTGAATACCCTCAACTGCAGCAGCACCCATTACACCTGAAAGATATGGGTCTTCTGAATAATATTCAAAGTTTCTGCCACAGAGTGGACTTCTGTGGATATTCATACCAGGTGCTAAAAGAATGTCACTACCCTTATCTTGCATCTCTTTGCTGATAAGAGCATAAACCTCTTTTACAAGGTCAGTATTGAATGAACAAGCAAACGCTGTACCGATTGGAATAAGTGAGCAATATGCTAAAAGTCTGATACCTGATGGGCCGTCAGTTGTGATTACAGGTGGCACACCTTTATCACGAAGGCTCTGTGTAACGCCACCCAAAGCGCCTGCATTACCACGAGCACCCAAAGGTGAATCCATTTTATAAGCACCACGGGATATTGCTTCAAGTTCGTCAAGGTCAAGTTGAGCAACAAAAGTTTCCATAGAAATTTTGCCGTCTTTAACATCCTTAAGCTTATAACCTTTATCCCCTGTTGTGATTACAGGTCTTGGAAGATTTTCAATGATAATATGGCGAAGGTCATATTCACGGCATTTAACTGCCTCTTTTTTAAGACCTTTTTCTGTATTGATAAATCTGTCGAATTTTTCTTGTGGAGCAGAAACTTGTTTGAGTTCTTCAGTAACAACAGTTTCATCCTGATAATAGCTCCAAACTTTTTCTGCGCTACGAACATCACTACCAAGATAGAGTGAATATTCGCCTTTTTCCATTACATAACAATGTGCAAATCCACTTGCGCCATTGTCGTCATAAGAACTGAACGCAGAATTATGAATAACAATTTCAAGTTTTTGGCTCTTGTTTGGTGCTAAAACATCAGTTTTCGCAAATCCAACAAGTTCACGAGCAGGGTTGCCAAGGTTTGCGATTGGTTTTTGAACATAAACCTGCACAACCTCTTTACCGCTATATTCTTTGCCAATATTTTTAACTGAAAATTCAACTGTCACATTCTTTTTGTGTTGCTTTGCCTTTTTGAACTTGATTTCAAAATCAGTATATGAAAGACCAAAACCGAATGGATAAAGCACATCATTTCTCTTGAATGTTTCAAAATAACGGTAACCTACATAAATGTCTTCTTCATATTCATTGAATTCTTTATGTCCGAAATTCTTTGAAGATGGATAATCATCATATTCTTCTGCGATTGTGTCGGGGAGTTTACCACTTGGTGTAACATCACCACAGAGCAAATCTGCAATAGCGTTACCACTTTCCATACCACCCTGCCAAACAATCATAATTGCTCCGATTTTATCTTCATAATCTTCAACCCATTCCATATCGATAATACTACCGATATTGAGAAGAACAGTCACTTTGTCAAAGTATTCTGTGATTAAATCAAGGCTCTTCTTTTCATTATCTGTAAGATAAAAACTACCTTTTTCAAGAGCATTTTCACGGTCTTCACCTGATGAACGACCAATAATAAAAATTGCATTGTCACTATTTTCAGAGGCATTTTTAACAATATCTTCTGTAAGCTCCATATCAGGATAATATCTTGGCCAATGCCCCCAGAAACCGTGGTCAATTGGATTTTTCTCTGCCCACTTTGCGTATGTATCTGCTAACTCTTCATTAATGTTGATTTTGTCACAGTTTTTAAGTCCATCAATAAGGTTTACGCCATATGGCTTTTTAACGTCACCGCCAGAGCCATAGCCTGTGAAGAACCAGTCGATTTGTCCACGGCCAAAAACAGAAACTTTGTTTTCTGCCTTATATGGAAGAACTCCGTCATTTTTGAGAAGAACTGCTGTTTCAGCGGCTGCACGACGTAAAAGTTCGGGCATTCCGTCAGTAATTGTTACTTCACCAAGAGCCTGTTGAGCTTCTTCTTGTGAGACGCCACTTATAAATCTTTCGCCGATTGCAAAAGCCTTGCCAACGATTTTACTAAAAATACTCATTGCAAAATCCCCTTTAAGTATGTATCCTTATTATTTTATCATAAAAGGAAATAAATAACAATAGAAATGCAAAACGAATTTTCTTTTCATATACTACATCCCCACAAACAGTTCTACAAATTCAAATTTATGTAACAAAAAAAGGTGGATATTTTCTCTCCACCTTTGCAATTATTTTGTTTCAATTCGTTTCATTTGTGAGAATTTTTCGCCCCAAGCGTTTGCCCAACTCTCGCAATAGAGTTTATAATATGAAATATTATTTTTCTCTCTGTATTTTGCAAACACATTGCACCATATTGCAGATGGAATTGCTATTATCGGATAATAAAGTGGTCCTAAAAGCAAGCATTGCCAAGTGTGACCGTATTCGTGAATTCTTGTATTATATGTCCATTCTTTATTAGGATGGTCTGCTCTCATAAAGATAAATGTACCCATTGAAAGTCCGCCCTGTTTCCAAGGCATATAAACAATATTTGCATAGCCGAATTTCTGGTGCTTATAGCCTAAAATCTTTGTGCAGATAAGATAAGCAATTCCACCAACAATGTTTACTGAAAATCCCCAAGTCCATTGAATGAGATAAAAGAAAATGTCAAAAAGTCTGCTTCTTTTTACTGTTGGTTCAGTTTGGTTAATATCAATTTTATCCATTGTTGTTCCCCCGTTATGCATTAGCCATCAAAGCTTTTTTCTCGGCTTCTTTTTCTATGAGAATGATATAGTTGCCGTTTTCGTCCTTTTCGAGTGTATGTCCCTGACTCTCGTCGTTGTCTTTACCTAACCAAGTATTTTCCAGCTTGTGACCTGTAAGCACTTCGCAACGCTCTTTTTCATAAGGATTAAGCGTTACACTACCATATTTATGCTTTGTTGCAATAGCAGCACGAATCATTGTGTGGTCATCTTTTGTCATCTGGAATTTTCTCAAAAGGAAATATGAAATTGTTGCACAAATCATTGGGATTATTGCAACACAGAGACGAATACCAAAAATTGCTGAGTCAGGTTGCTCAATAAACTCTGTTGCTTCGCTCTTTGTATCAAGGCCAAAGCCACCTAAAATAAGTGTAACAATAAATGTGTTGATACCACCTGTAACTTGTTTAACCATTGTGTTACAGGTTGAAACAACGCCTTCACGACGACGACCTGTGATAAGCTCGTCAACATCGGTAAGGTCAGGGAAAACATTGTTGCACACAAAACCGATACCACTCATACCAAATGGATAGAGAATTGTTCCTGCTATCATTAAAATAAGCATAAATGTCGCTTTTGATGTGCCTGGTTGACTTGCTGTTACAACAAGTGCTACCCCAAGACCTAAAATCATAAATGGTGTTACGATTGTGCCACACTTTTTCTTGCCGTGCTTCATTGTGAGAGCATAGTTTAGTGGGAATGCGGCTGACTCAAAAATGCCTGCAAAGGTATTGAAAATCGGATAGAATTTATATTGGTTTGCAAGGAATGTTACATAATAAATATATGTTGTTGAATAGAAACTTCTTGCAGTTTCCCAGAAGAAACTGATGCCGAAATATTGTCTGAATGAACGGCTTTTGAAAACATCGACATACTCTTTAATAGCAAGTTTAAGGTCAAGTGGCTCGTTTTTCATATCCAACGAGCTTGGTTCTTTAACAAGTTTAAATGTGCCATAAATTGCGATGCTATACATTGTTGCAAGAGCAATACCTGTTACTAAAAACGGCATTTTAGCATCTCTTGTGAGTCCATCAGAGAATCCGAAAATTGAAAGAAAAACAAGCAAAATGATATATGACGGAATCATTCCACAAGAGTTAAAAATATAACTGACTGATGTGTATTGTGTTCTCTTGTTATATTCAGGTGCCAATTCTGGAAGCATTGCTGTATGTGGCACCGCGATGATTGTATAAGCAGTTTTATAAAGCACATAAGCAAACACAAAATATGCAACAGTCATGTATGGGTGATTTTCACCATCAAGACCGAATGAGTTCCAGAGCATTATGTATGATACAAACACAAGTGGAATACCCCATTTGAGATATGCACGGTGACGACCATATTTTGAACGGGTACGGTCAGTAATAATGCCCATTATCGGGTCATTGATTCCGTCCCATACAACTGCAATCATAGTGATAAATCCTGCATATTCAATATCAAGACCAACAACACGAGTCAAGAATATGCTGAAATACATACTGATAATATAACCTGCACCACCCAAGAAAATATTGGTGTAGCAATAGTTAATCATTGGCATAACGGTGTCTTTGAAGCTACCTTCAACGCCAATTGCCTTTTTAAATCTTTCGCCCAAGATTATCACACTCTTTTATAAAAATACTTCAATAAATATATCATTTTATAGGGTGTTTGTCAATTTGAGGTATCATTCACAAAAAAACTGACAAATTCAAATTTGTGCAAAAAATAACCCCGATTTTTAATCGGGGGATTATTATTTTGTGTTCAATTCTCTAAAACATTCAGCGGTTTCAACTAAAACAGATACTTGTTTTTGAGTGAGACCTTTAACAGAAATTGTTGAAGTTTCTTCTAACCCTAAAAGGTAGTCAGTTGAAACTTCAAATTTTTTTGCCAATTCAACAATGTATTGTGTTGACGGAACAGATAGCCCCATTTCCCAAGAATTTACGCTTGACCGTGAAATTCCGAATGAACGTGCAATGTCACTTTGTGTAAGACCTGAACTTTCTCTTAAATTTTTCAATCTGTCTGCTAATGTAAATAATTCTTTCAACATTTAATCACCGTTAATTATGTTACACCAATCAAAGTGATAATTATTTATCAAAATGATGGTATAAATTGACAAATGTGAAAAAGTGCAGTATAATTCTAGCGAAAAATGTTGGTTTATCAACAAATTGTTAGGAGAATTGAAATGGAAAATGTTAAAACTAAGTTTTCAGGCAAAAAACTCTTAAAAACATTGGCAACATTTGTGCTGATGGTAGTAATTGCAGTTGTTGTTACATTGTTTATTCACAATGGTGATAACAAACCTGCAAGTGTAGAAATCAAAAACGGTTTATCAGCTTATGAACTTGCTGTGCAGTATGGTTATGACGGTACAGTTGAAGAGTGGCTTAAAACTTTGAACGGCAAATCAGCTTATGAAATCGCTGTTGATAATGGGTATTCAGGTAGCGAGAAAGATTGGTCTGCATCTCTCAAAGCAACAGCAGGAAAAGATGGTGTTGGCATTAAAACTGCATCATTTTCATCTGCTGGTGAACTGGTTATCAAGCTTTCTGACGGAACAACCATAAATGTTGGTAAAGTGGTAGGTGCAGACGGCAAAGACGGCGTTGACGGTAAAGATGGCGCAGATGGTAAAGACGGTGTCAACGGCACAAATGGTGCTGATGGCGTTGGCATTTCTTCTGCAAACATTAATGCTGACGGTCAACTTGTTTTAACTTTTTCAGATGGAACAACAGTAAATCTTGATAAAGTTGTAGGGGTGAATGGTGTTGATGGTGTTAGCGTAACAAACTCTGAAATCAATGCTAATGGCGAATTAGTTTTAACATATTCAAACGGACAAATTGCAAACCTTGGTGTAGTTGTGGGCGCTGACGGAAAAGACGGCGTTGATGGTAAAGACGGCGTTGATGGAAAAGATGGCGTTGATGGAAAAGATGGTGTCGATGGTAAAGATGGCATCAATGGTACAAATGGTATTGATGGTAAAGATGGCATCAGCGTTGTAAAATCTGAAATCAATTCAAAAGGCGAGTTGGTTTTAACATATTCTGACAATACAGTTGACAATCTCGGCGTAGTAGTTGGTGCTAATGGTAAAGACGGTGCTGACGGTAAAGATGGTATCAATGGTCAAGACGGTAAAGATGGTATTGACGGTATTAACGGTCAGGATGGTAAAGACGGAAAAGATGGTGTCAATGGTGTTGATGGTGAAGATGGTGTCGGTATTGAAACTATCGTAATCAATGCGAATGGTGAACTTGAAATTACACTCACAAGTGGAACAACAATGAACCTTGGCAACATTAAAGGTGCTGATGGTAAGGACGGACAAAACGGTAAAGACGGCGTTGACGGTGTGAACGGTCAGGACGGCAAAGATGGTATTGATGGAATCAATGGTCAAGATGGTAAAGATGGCAAAGACGGACTTGGTGTTGCTTCAACAACAATTAACAATAATGGTGAACTTGTAATTGAATATACAGATGGCACAACTGAAAACCTTGGTAAAGTTGTGGGCAAAGATGGTGCGAATGGTACAAATGGTATAAACGGCACAAACGGAACAGACGGTATTGATGGTATCGGTGTAACAAAAACCGAAATCAACGCAGACGGTGAACTCATTATTTATTATTCTAACAATACATCTGAAAATCTTGGTGTGGTTGTTGGTGCTGACGGCAAAGACGGTATCAATGGTCAAGACGGTAAGGACGGAATTGACGGTGTAAATGGTCAGGATGGTAAAGATGGTATTGATGGTATCAACGGTCAAGATGGTAAAGACGGTGTTGACGGTAAAGATGGTATCGGTATTTCAGATGTAGAAATCAATGCTGACAACGAACTTGTTCTCACATTCTCTGACAATTCAACAATCAACCTTGGTAATATCAAGGGTGCAGACGGTAAAGACGGCGTAAACGGTCAAAATGGTAAAGACGGTGTTGATGGCGTAGGCATTGCAAATGTTACAATTTCACCTGAAGGCGCATTGACAGTTGAACTTACAAATGGCACAGTTCTCAATCTTGGCAATATCAAGGGTGAAGACGGCATTGGTATTTCAAAATCAGAAATCAATGCAGATGGTGAGCTTGTGCTTACATATACAAATGGAACAACTGCAAATCTCGGTGTAGTTGTTGGTGCGGATGGTAAAGATGGTACTAACGGCACAAATGGTGTAGATGGTGTCGGCATTAAAACAGTAACCCTTTCAACAGACGGTGACCTTTCAATCCTTATGACAGATAACTCAACCTATAACCTTGGTAATATCAAAGGTGAAAAAGGTGATAAGGGTGATAAGGGTGACCAAGGTGACAAGGGTACCGATGGTACAAATGGCACTAATGGTAAAGATGGTAGAGGGATTTTAAGAACAGAATTTTCGGGTTCAAAACTTATTATTTATTATACTGATAACACCTTTGAAGAACACGATTTGAGTGAGATTTCGGGTGACCCCAATGAAAAAGAAATTTTGGTATTTAGTTTGTTGGACGATGGAACATATGGTGTTATGGCTGGTGGAATGGCTAAATACGAAGCAAATATAGAAATTCCTGCTACTTATAATGGTATAGTTGTAACTCAAGTTTTAGCGGAAGGATTTAAAGATTTAACGGCGTTGCAAACGATAACTATTCCTGAAAATGTAACAACAATTAACAATAATGCTTTTGAGGGTTGCCTTGGATTGAAAGATGTATCCTTACCGAAATCTTTAGCGAGAATTGGTGAGTATTCGTTTTGCGGGTGTTCAAGCTTTAATAGCATAACAGTACCGGCTAATGTATCCTATATAGGAGCATATGCCTTTTACAATAGTGGATTGACAAGTTTTGCAGTTGATACGACTAAAAAATGGAAACTATCTTCCTTTACAGCACAATTTTCTTCAACTAATGTAAAACATTCGGTTACAGCACAGAATAGTTCAACAACAACGTTAACTTTCAGCGAGTCTATAAAATCTATTGATTTATCAACAGAACAGAAACTAATGTCATCCTTGTTAAAAGGGGAATACACTTATAAATACGATACTAGTTCGACAACATCCAGAGCATGGTATATGCATCTTTATGAGGCAACATGGACTTGTTCATAGTAAGAAAGGAGGATAATTATGTTGGATTTTAAAAATATCTGTATTCACGGAACAATTGAATGGAATGACCCTAAAAGTGAAAAAGTATCATCTGAATATTTTGAAGGTGCATATCCATTAGTATATTGCAATATTCAAGGAACTAATTGTGCTTTTAAAAACAATTATAAAGACTGTGAATTGTGGGTTAAGAAAGACAAGGAATAATTGAAATGATTTTTCGGGACGCCGAGTCGTCGTCCCCTACAAGATTATAACACCCTATAAAAGAGTTCGACAAATTCAAATTTGCAAAAATTAACCCCGACATTATGTCGGGGTTTTGGTTTGTTATTTTCTTTTAATTCCCTCAATGAATCTGCCGTGGTGTTTTGGCTCAACCAGTGGGGGAAGAAGTTGAACAAATTTTTTGAATGCTTCGCAAATCTTTTTATTTGGTATCATCTGGTCGAAGAATCCGCCAAGAGTATCAAGAATATCACCAACATAAGGTGTACTTGATGGTGTCATTACAACTTTGTCCTGTGGTCTGAAACTGAAAATCATATTTCGTTTACCAACTGTTTGAATTGGACGAATTGAAACCAGCAATGTGTTATCGTCAATCCAAGTTGCATTTGAGCATACCTTGAATTCAATTTGTCCGAGAGTCATTGTTGAATAACGATAATGACCATCCATACCTAATGCAATAATATTGTGCTCGTCGCCCTCACTCCAACGGAATGTGCATTCTTCGCCGTTGAAATCGAACTTAACCATATCAATATTACCCGCTTTGTCACTCATCATATATGTGATTGCAAGTGGCAAAACACTTACTTGGAATCCAACAAGATTAAGTAAAAGCTTTTTACGGAATTTGATATATCTGTCATTGATTTCTTGCTCTTTTTCGGGGTGTTCACTAAGAGCAGGGGCAACGGATTTTGCCAAATCTAACTCTGTGTTTTCGTCTGCTTCAATAAACGCTTTGGGGAAGAAATCAAAGATGCCGTCAAGTCCATCTTGTTCAACTGTGATTGAAGATGTAACAACTACAACGGCGTTATGCTCTGGGAATGCGATACCAAACTGTGAGAACATTCCGTCTGCTCTGAATCCACCTAAATGGTCGAGCCAGAAACAATAACCATAACCGAAAGAAGAGTCAGAACCCGGTCGGTTATATTCATTGTCAATTTGTTTCTGAGTTGCAAGGCGTACCCATTCTTTAGGGATTACCTGTTCGCCCTTATATTTGCCATCTTTAAGATAGCAAAGTGTGAATTTTGCAAGGTCTTCGGTTTTGAGATAAAGTCCCCATCCACCCGCTTCAATGCCGTTTCGGTCTGTCTCCCAGAATGGAAAGTCAATTCCAAGTGGCTCAAAAAGTCGTGGACGAAGATACTCTCTCATACTCATACCTGTAACTTTATTGATAATTGCAGAGAGCATATAAATATTTTCGTTGATATATAAGAACTTTTCGCCCGGCTCAAACACCCAAGGTGAGTTGATAAAATCTTCAATCCAGTCAACCTTTGCTTTGTCAGAGAGAAAACTTGGTTGTTTGCCCGATGACATTCTCAAAAGATTATGAACTGTGAGTGTGTCAAATCTTGGGTCAGCTTTTTTCGGTGCATATTCAGGGAAAAAGTCAAGCAATTTATCGTCGAGCGAAATAAGTCCTTCACACACAGCAAAACCGATAGCAGTTGCTGTGAATGATTTGCTGACAGAATAAACCGAGTGAGTTGTGTTTTTGTCAAACGGCTCGTTATACCACTCAACTGCAACTTTACCGTTGCGGATAACCATCAATGAGTGATATTCGAGACTTTTTTCTTCTGCATTCTTGAAAAAATCGTTTACTACCTTTGCAGAAACTCCAACACTTTGTGGTGCTTTTGCACGTGGAATAGATTTAGTTGCCATAAAAATCACCCTTTAACCATTTTTATTTTTCTTCTCTTTGCTTTAATTCGGTTTTTACGAATTATCAAAAGAATATAGATAATCACAAGCACCATAAATATTGCAAAAAGAATTTTGAATATCGTTGATGAAAAGATTGTTTTGAAAATTCCAACAATCCAGAGAATAATGCTTCTGTCAAGGCTTTCTGCTGCAACAAGGTCAACGGTTGCAACAACGTCTTCACCATAAAGCACTTCGGCTTTGCCTATAACGTCACCTTTTTTGATAGGAGCTTTAACTGTTTTAGGTGTTTCACTTTCAATAGGACGAATCACAAGGCTACCTGCTTGTGTGCCTGTTGGAACAAGTGCAGACATCTCTTTTGCAGGTAAAAGTCTTAAGTGGTCAACCTTCCAGTTATATTCAACATCAACAACTGTTACAACATCAGTTGTGTTAGTGATTTTTGTAAGCTCAATGTTTTTGAATGCCCATTCATAGATTTTTTTGCTATCGGTGAACGCAACATTTTCTTCAACACCGTCGTTATCAATGTCATATTGCGGTGCATTCATAACGATGAGCATATAGTTGTATCCGTTTTTAGATGCAGTTGAGATAACGCAATGACCTGCAAGGTCAGTTGTACCTGTTTTAACACCTGAAATAGCAGAATTATAATAATCTTTATATACAGAGTTCATCATCTTGTTTGTGTTGTGAAGATAACGAGTCTGTGCATACATATTTGTTGGCGCAATATCATATCGAGTTGTGCTTGTAATCTTTTTGAAAGTAGGGTTTGTGAGAGCATATTTTGTGATTTTATAAAGGTCGTTTGCAGTTGTATAAGCACTGCCGTCGCCGTCAAGTCCGTGTGGGTTGATGAAATGTGTGTTTTCGCAACCTAAACCTTTTACAAAATCATTCATCATTGTTACAAAGCTTTCAAAATCCCCCGCAACATGACAAGCAAGAATATTTGCAGCGTCAGCAGCAGATGGAACCATAAGACAATATAAAAGTTGCTCAATGGTGAGAGTTTCGCCTGTGCGGATACCCGCAGTAGCAGCACCTTGTTTATAAAGGTTATCAAGATGACGTCTTTCGCAAGTGACAGGCACACTCAAATCTTCACAATTTTCAAGCACGAGCATACAAGTAACGATTTTAGTAAGAGATGCAGGGGCGCTTTTCTTATCTGCATTTTTATCAAAGATAACAGTTTCGCTATCGGTATTCACTAAAAGCATAATATCTGCTTCTGTTTCTAACAACGAGTTGAACGCGGCATTACCATTTATACAGAAACAAGATATGAAAAGAACTGCTATCAGGATAATAGAAATAAATTTTTTCAAAAAATCACCCACTTGAAAAATCATACTAAAAGTAATACAATAAGAGTATAACACAAATAATAGTAATATCCAATAAGAAAAGGAAAATTTTATGATATTTATTACAGGTGATACTCACGGTGACCGTGACCGACTTTCCCGTTGGCGATTGCGCAAATTACAAGAGGGTGATACCCTTATAATCTGTGGTGATTTTGGCTTTTTGTGGGATGACAGCAAGTCAGAGCAAAACTATCTTCAAAATTTGGGTAAGAGAAAATATAATATCTGTTTTATTGATGGCACTCACGAGAATTTTGAACTTTTGAACAACTATGAAATAAGCCAATGGAATGGTGGCAAGGTTCATAAGATTTATGGCAATCTCTATCACCTTATGCGTGGTCAGATTTTTGAGATTGAAGGCAAAAAAATCTTCACAATGGGTGGCGGTGAAAGCTCAGATGTTGACATTCGTCGAGATGTGAATGCTTGGTCAAAAGACGAAATTCCAACACAGGAAGAATTGCTTGAAGGTGCAGAAAACCTTGAAGTTGCAAATTATGATATGGATGTAATTGTAACTCACGAGCCACCATTAAAGGTTAAGAGCTTTTTAAATCTCAATGAAAACGAAATGCTTCGTGTTACAGCCCTTAATGCATATTTCGAAGAATTGGCAAGCAACTGTAAATTCAAAAAATGGTTTTTTGGCTCACTTCATATTGATAAATATATCTCAGGCACTCACCGTGCAATATTTAAGGATATTATAAATATTGAAACAGGTGAAAAATTATAAAGAATGACGGTGGAGATAATACTTCACCGTTTTTTATTGCATAATAATTCCTACTGTGGTATGATATATATTGATTTAATATGTCTTTTAAGGGAGATTAAAATGAGCAGATTAAAAGATTATCTTGAACTTTTTAAAGAAAACGGAATACTTTGTGAATGCACGGCTGACGAAGAAATGGAAATCGGCTATGTTTCATATAATTCACAAGATATTAAAGAGAATACATTTTTCCTCTGCAAAGGTGCACACTTCAAAGAACAATTCTTGCTTGATGCTTTAAATAAAGGCGCAACAGTTTATATTGCAGAGAAAAAATATAATACAGATGCTCCTTGTGTAATAGTCAGTGATGTGCGACTTGCAATGGGGCTTATGGCTAATTTCTTCTATGAAAATGCCTATGAAAAGCTTAAACTTGTGGGCATAACAGGCACAAAAGGTAAATCAACAACTGCTTATTTTATCAAATATATCGAAGACGAATATTTAGCATCTCTTGGCAAGAAAAAGAGCGCAATCGTATCTTCAATTGACACTTATGATGGAGTAATCAATATTGAAAGTCATTTGACAACTCCCGAGCCATTTGATTTGCATAAGCACTTTGACAATGCAGTTAAAAGTGATATTGAGCATTTCACAATGGAAGTTTCTTCTCAGGCTCTTAAATATGGACGAGTATTCGGTGTTGATTTCACAATCGGTTGCTATCTCAACATCGGTATTGACCATATAAGTGCCATTGAGCATCCTGATTTTGAAGACTATTTCCAGTCAAAAATGAAGATTTTCTCACAATGCAAAACTGCAGTTGTGAATCTTGATACAGACCGTAGTGAAGATGTAATTAAAGCATCAAAAAATGCACCTGAAGTGATTACATTCAGCACAAAAGACGAGAATGCAGATGTTTATGGATACAATATCAGAAAAGACGGCTCTGACACTGTGTTTACAGTAAGAACAAAAGATTTTGACCGTGATTTCACACTCACAATGCCGGGACTTTTCAATGTTGAAAATGCTCTCTGTGCTATTGCCGTTTGTAATAGGTTGGGAATCCCAGAGCAATATATTTACACAGGACTTCTCAAGGCTCGTTCAAGTGGACGAATGGAAGTTTATGAAAACGCAGACAAGAGAATTACTGCTATTGTTGACTATGCTCACAATAGAATGAGTTTTGAAAATCTCTTTAATTCTGTTAGAAAAGAATATCCCGGCAGAAAAATCGCAATCGTATTTGGTTGCCCCGGCAATAAAGCACTTATCCGTCGTAAAGATTTAGGTGAGATGGCAGGTGTGTATGCCGATATGACTTATATCACCGAAGAAGACCCAGGCGAAGAGTCATTACAGAAAATTTCACTTGAAGTTGCATCTTTCGTTGAATCAAAGGGTGGCAAATATAAGATTATTGATGACCGCGGAGTCGCTATTGATACTGCTATTAATGAAATGGGTGCTGATAGCGTTATTCTCATTACAGGTAAGGGCAACGAAACAAGACAAAAACGTGGAATTGAATATATTGATTGCCCGACAGACGTTGAATACACTATCAAATCACTTAAAGAATACGATAAAAAAAACGGACTTGATAATGACGAGAAAATAAAAAGTGTGCAGGACATTTTGCCCCAACTTCACAAGCTTCACAACAAAAGAGTTGTAATTAAACTTGGTGGTAGTTGTCTTGATGACGAAACACTTATGAAAAATCTTCTTGAAGATATTGCACTTCTCACAATGGTAGGGGCTAAAATCATTGTTGTGCACGGTGGTGGCAAAGAAATCAGCAAAACTCTTGATAAAATGGGATTGCAATCTGAATTCTATGAGGGCTATCGTGTCACAGGTGACGACGAAATGAATGTGGTTGAAATGGTGCTTTCGGGTAGCGTTAACAAAAAAATTGTTGAGCGATTCTCACAGAGCAATATTTCAGCGGTTGGCATAAGCGGTACTGATGGAAACATCTTAAAAGCAACACCCAAATATATTAATGGTAAATCGCTTGGCAGAGTTGGTGACATCTCCAAAGTTGATACAACCCTCATTGATACTCTTTTTGAAAAGGGATACACAGTTGTGCTTTCTCCTGTTGGAAGATGTGATGCATTGGGCACAGTGAATATCAACGCAGATGATGCTGCAGGACAAGTTGCTTTAGCTTTGGGCGCTGATTGTCTTGTGTATATTACGGATGTTAACGGAATTTTCCTTGACAGTCAGAATGAAAAAACTGCTCTTGAAAAGATAAATGTTGAAAAAGCAAAAATGCTTTTAGACAGTGGTCTGGCAAAGGGTGGAATGATACCAAAAATCCGTAACATTATTAACCTTATTGAAAACGGCGTTAAAGAAGTTGCAATTCTTAATGGCAGAGTTCGTTATAATATAATTTCTGAATTTATCGGTGCAAAAACTGTTGGAACGGTGGTGACTCGTGACTGATGGATGCTAAAAAACTCATAAAAGTTGCTATTAAGGCAGCACCTTTTGTCACAGCAACAGTTGGTGTATTGTCTTTGGCACTTTCAAAATATGAAGAAAAACAAGAAAATTTCAGTAGAGAATTTCCTGAAATCGAAGACGAGTTAAAATTAGTGATAAGTGAGGTAAGAAGCGAAAATGGCAACTAAAAAGAAATCAATTTTAGGGACTGCATTGGGATATGGTATCGGTGCAATCGGTCTCGATTTAAGTTACGGTATGTTCTATTCATACCTTTCATATTATCTTTCAAGTGTGTTAGGACTTCAAGAAGGTTTCTTGCTTCTTATCACACCACTTGCTCGTATCTGGGACGGTATCAACGACCCTATGATGGGCACAATCGTTGATAACACAAGAACAAAATACGGTAAATACAGACCATGGATTTTAATCGGCGCTTTGTGTAATGCTGTTGTGCTTTTCCTTTTATTTACATCATTTGGTATGAGTGGACTTCCACTCTATATCTACATAGGTGTTATGTATGTGCTTTGGGGTATGACAAACACAATGGCTGATATTCCTTATTGGTCAATGGTACCATCATTTACAAGTGAAGAAAAAGAGAGAAATCTTGTTGCAACTGTTGCTCGTTCATTCTCGGGTATCGGTCAGGGTATTATCTCAATTCTCACACCAATTATCTGTCCAATGCTTTCAAGTGGTATTACTGATGCAAAGGGTTATAGTGCAACAGGTTTCTCACGTTGGGCAGGAATTTGTGGTGTGGCGCTTGTGTTCTTTGCACTGGTTTGTGTGCTTGTAACAAAAGAAACTAATGTTGTCTATGGCGAGAAAAAGAAATTCTCGCTTAAACAAATTTTTACAGTTATCAAAAACAATGACCAGCTTGTTGTGTTTATTATTTTTGCAATGCTTTCAAACGCAGGTTGGTACTTAACAAGCTCAACTGCAGTTTATTATTTCACAGATACATTGGGCAATTCAAAATTGCAGTCACTTTTCCAGACTATCGGTACAGTTGGCTCTGTGCTTGGTCTTTTGGTTGTGCCTGTGCTTACAAAATGGTTCTCAAAAAGACAGACATACACAATTTCGCTTTGCACAGCAATCGCAGGTTATGCACTTATGCTCATAACAGGTCCAATTCTCAAACTCAATGTTGTGATTATGGATATTTGCTATATTCTCGCATCTGTTGGTGTTTCTTCAATGTTTGTTTCACAGACAATTTTCCTTGCAGATATTGTTGACTATGGCGAATATAAAAATGGTGAGAGAAACGAAAGCATCACTTTCTCAATGAAAGGTTTCTTGCAGAAGATGGCATATACAATGCAGACAATCGTGCTTTTCGGTGGTCTTGGTCTTATGAATTATAACGAGCAGATTATGACAAGCATCGGTCTTAACGACACAACAAAAACAGGTATTGGCATTATCTGTTTTGGTGTTCCAATGCTCTTCTTCTTGGCATCACTTATTGTATTCCGTAAAAAGTTTAAGGTTTATGGTGAACTTGCAGATAAAGTTCACGACTATATTATTGAAAAGCGTGCAAGCGAACAAGTTGCAGAATAAGGTGATATTATATGGCTGATTTAAAACTTTATCAGATAACTGACTTGCATCACTATGCGCTTGAACTTGGCACAGAAGGAAAGGCCTTTGAGAAAATCTGTCTTTCTGACCAAAAATGCCTTAAAGAAACAGGGGCAATGATTGACGCGCATTTTGATAAAATCATTGAAGATACAGAAACCAATATTGTTCTCATAACTGGTGATGTTACTTGCAATGGTGCTATGGAAAGTCATAGAGATTTGCTTCCAAAACTCTATCGTCTAAAAGATGCAGGCAAAAAAGTTTATCTCACAACAGGCACTCACGACTATTATATGGAAAACGGTAACGGCACAGGCAAAGCTGAAAAATGTGTCGGTGACGAAATTTTAACTGCAACTCGTACAGAACGTGACAAACTTTTAGAAATCTATAAGGATTTTGGGTTGTCAGAAGCAATTTCAATACATAAACCAAGCCATTCATATTGCGTAAAGCTTCAAGACGGTTACAGACTTCTTTGCCTTAACGACGATGGTGACGAATTCTTCTGTGGTTATTATGATGATTGTCTCCAGTGGATTAAAGAACAGATTGATGATGCTAAAGCGAATGGTGATTATATTTTTGCGGTAACTCATCACCCAGTGCTTCCGCCAAGTCCGATTTATCCGCTTTTCAGTATGCGCGATATGCTTGGCGACTATGAAAAAACATCAGAATTTCTTGCGGATAATGGTGTGAAATTCATATTCACAGGGCACACCCACATGATGAATATTGCAAAAATGACCACTAAAAAAGGTAATGATTTTTACGATATTAACACTTCTTCGGCTGTTGGATATCCAGCAGTTATGAGAAAGGTTAAAATGACTGACAGTGAAGTTATTGTTGATAGCGTTAAACTTGAGAATTTTGATTGGGACTTAAAAGGCAAAACCGTTGACCAATACACAAAAGAGGTTTTTCTTGAATTTCTCAATGCGATTTTTGACTCAATGGCTTATGACATAGACAAACTTGCTGAACTTTCAACATCTTTCAGTATGACACCTGAAAAGATATATAAGGTAAAGCCTGTGCTTGTGCCATTGGGCAAGTTTTTGCAAAAAGCAACTTTTGGTTCAATAGGCAAACTCTTTGCAATCAGCAAATATATTAACCCATCAATCAAAGATGTAATTGTAAAAGATTTTGTTCTTGATGCAATTACAAATGTGTATTATGGTGACGAGCCATATACTCCTGACACGCCTGAATACAAGGCTTTGTCAGCGCTTATAAATAAAAGAGTTAAGAAAGTTATCAAATTGAAAAAAGGTAATGAAAATATTGCAGAAATCCTTGATATAATCCTTGAAGTGCTTTATGATGCACCACCAAGCGACTGGCAAGGGGTATTTGCTAAATAAGAATTAAAGGCTTATTCTATCCGTGAATGAGCCTTAATTTATTCCAAAAAATTCTATATACACAGGAGATAGTCTGTCACTTAAAAGTTCACAGAAATCAAGTGTTGTCGCAATATTTTTAAAATTGTGTGATTTTGGAATTAACATAACCGATTTTACAGATAACAGGTCGGTTGAAATGAAAAAACGACCACTTAATTTTTGGCAGACATTATGAATATATTTAAGTCCGTCGCCATACTTAAAATTATTTGTCAACCAACCTGCATTTTGGATTTCAATGCTTATAAAATCACATTTTTCAATGGTTTTAACGGTGACAAGATTGCCTTGCCCATATAGAAAAGCATTTGATAAAAGATTTAGAATTGCTTTTGTAAGGATTTTTTGATTTGCTTTTGCCAATGGCGTGGTATTACCACAATATATAAAACTTGTACCATTTTCGGCGCAGATTATGTCGCAGGCAAGAGTTAAATTTTCAACAAGAGAAGAAATGTCAACATTTTCAACTGCGAAATCCAAGACGCTTGCAAATTCTAATTTTCGGAGCATTTTATAGTGTTTTCTGAGACTATTCGTATCCATTTGTAAGAATGAATTGTCAAAAAGGTCTTGCAGATTTTCGCGTTCATTGAAGTTTTCAAAAGTTTTAGTGTTAAAATCAGTATTCATACTATAAATTTTATACTCATTTTGGATAAATATTCACTAAAATTTGAACACATTGACAAAAAGTTAACAAAATACCAAAAAATTCAAAATAACTCTTGCATATTTACTAGAAAAGATATAAAATAATATACGCAATAATATGCATACTAATATTTGTAAATAATTTATTTGGAGGAATTCAAAATGTCAGTTAAAGTTGCTATTAACGG
>CALEJD010000070.1 GCA_937898195.1 uncultured Clostridia bacterium
CAAGAATTTCAGCTGCTTGCAAGATGAACGGTATGAACTATTCAACATTCATCAACGGTCTTAAAAAAGCTGGTATTGACCTTAACAGAAAGATGCTCTCAGAGATTGCAATCGCTGACCCAGCAGCTTTCACAGCTCTCACAGAAAAAGCTAAAGAAGCACTTAAATAAGAAAGTTAACCACGCATGAGGATTTCCCTCGCGCGTGGTTTTTGCGTTTTTTAATTATGGCTGAATATATTTCAAACTACGTTATTACGTCAAAAAACAATCCCGGAATTAAAGAAATCAAAGAATATCTCACTTCTTCAAAGGAAAGACGAAAAGATAAAATTTTCGTGCTTGAAGGGGTGCGTTTGTGCTGTGATGCTTTAAAAAGTGATTGCAGAATTATAAGTGTTTTTGCAACAGAAGATTGTCAAAGAAAATATGCTGATGATATTGAATTTCTTAAAGCTAATTGTGTAGATTTTTATACTGTTAGCGACGATGTTCTTAAATCAATGAGCGACACAGTAACCCCACAGGGTGTAGTTTGTACTGTGGCAATGAAGCATAACACATTTGAATATGAAAAGGGCAAAAAATATATTGCTCTTGATACTGTTCAAAATCCAGACAACTTGGGTGCGATTTCTCGCACAGCCGAGGCATTTGGTATTGACGGATTGGTGATTTGCGGTGGTTGTGATATTTATAATCCAAAGGCTTTAAGAGCATCAATGGGCGCATTATACAGATTGCCAGTTAGGGTGTGTCAGAGCCTTGAAAAAGAAGTAGAAAAATGCAAAAAAATGGGAATAAACTCATTTGCAACTGTCCCTGACAGAGATGCAAAAGATATAACAAAAGTTGATTTTTCAAAGGGTGCATTTTGCATAATCGGTAACGAGGGTAACGGTGTGTCACAAGAAATTATCGACTTGTGTGACGAAAAAATCACAATAAAAATGTCAGGCAGAGCAGAATCACTTAACGCCGCAGCGGCTGCATCAATAACTATGTGGGAATTGGTAAAATGAACTACGATTTATATTGGGTGTGGCTATCCCTAGGGCTTGGCGCTGGAGCATCCTGCCTGGATTTAGTCACATATTTTGAGTGGAATCCCTATGAAATTTATGGTTCAACATTCAACGAGATTTTTTCACTCAATGTACTCAACAAAAAGAGAGTTGAAAAACTTAAAAGCTTCCCCATCGAAAAAGCGGAGGAGATTTTAAGAGTTTCAAAAGAAAATGGTTGGAAGATAATTACCCCATCAAGTGAATATTATCCACCGAATTTGTTGCATTTGCAGGATTTACCCTTGGTGCTATATGTTCAAGGTGACGAAACTGTCTTGACAAATGAAATGTCCGTTTCGGTTGTGGGCGCAAGAATGGCGTCTGACTATGGCAGAGCCGTAGCAAGAGCATTGTCATCTGCAATGGCAAGTCTTGGGTTCACTATCGTTTCAGGTGGCGCATTGGGAATCGACAGCGCAGCTCATCAGGGTGCACTTGACGAAAACGGCAAGACTATCTGTGTGCTTGGTTGTGGTTTGGGAACAAAATACCTTATGGAAAACCAACCACTCCGCGATAAAATCGCAAAAAATGGCGCAGTGATTACAGAATTTCCACCAATGACACCCGCAAGCAGAACAACATTTCCATTAAGAAATCGAATTATATCGGGTTTAACTTTGGGTACAGTTGTTGTTGAAGCAGGAGAAAAAAGTGGTTCGCTTATAACTGCACGATTGGCTGCTGAACAAGGCAGAGATGTGTTTGCAGTACCGGGTGATTTAGTGAGCTCGTCATTTTTAGGAACAAACAATCTTATTAGAAACGGTGCAACACCTGTTTTTTCACTTAATGACGTGTTAGAAGAATATTGCTATCGTTTCTTTGATAAACTGAATAATGAAACAAGACTTCCCGATGATGAAATTATGAGAAGAGCGCAAGAATATCTCTTGGCAAATGAAGTCAAAGAAGAAGTCAAAAAAGAAGAGCCAAAGAAAGTGGTTGTAAAAGAAGAAAAGGTGACAATTAAAAAAGCGCCACCGTCTTATCTCACACCAAATGCTTTAAAGGTTTATGAACTTATACAAAACGAGCCAATACACGTTGATGAGATTACAAATATCTGCAAACTCTCAACAGATGCAACGCTCTCGGCTCTCACAGAACTTGAAATTTATGGGCTTATCACTCAAATCAGCGGTAGGCGTTATAAAATAAATTAAAAATCTAAACATTTTAGGATGATGATATATGTCAAAACTTGTTATCGTTGAGTCTCCATCAAAGGCAAAAAGTATTCAGAAATATCTCGGTAAGGACTACACAGTAGTTTCTTCAAAGGGACATGTTCGTGATTTGCCTGCGGCAAAACTCAGCGTTGATGTTAAAAATGATTTTGCACCAAAATATGCAGTAATTAAGGGCAAAGAAAAGCTTGTTAAAGAGTTAAAAGAACTTGCAGACAATTCAGAAGCGGTTATTCTTGCAGCCGACCCTGACCGTGAGGGAGAAGCAATTTCTTGGCACTTAGCAACACTCTTAGGTCTTGACCTTAACGAAAATAATCGTGTAAAATTCAACGAAATCAACAAAAATAGCGTTATCAAGGGTATTGAAAAACCTGAAAAAATTGACTTGGATTTAGTTAACGCACAACAGGCTCGTCGTATTCTCGACAGACTTGTGGGTTACACACTCAGTCCGTTCATTTCACAGAAAATCCGTCGTGGATTGTCCGCTGGTCGTGTGCAGTCTGTTGCTGTGCGCCTTGTTGTTGACCGTGAAAATGAAATCAGAGCATTTAATCCAGAAGAATATTGGACTCTTGATGCAAAAATGCTTGCTCCGTCATCTAAAAAGGCTTTCAAAGCACAATTCTTGGGTGATGAAACAGGCAAAGTTAAGATTACAAACAAAGAGCAGAGCGATATGTATCTTGCTCGTCTTGAAGGCGCAGAGTTCGTTGCAACTTCAGTTAAAAAAGGTGTTCGCAATCGTCAGCCAGCACCACCATTCACAACTTCAACAATGCAACAGGAAGCATCTCGAAAGCTCAATTTCCAAGCTCGTCGCACAATGAAGGTTGCACAAGAGCTTTATGAAGGTGTTGAAATTCAAGGTGTTGGCTCGGTGGGTCTTATTACTTATATGAGAACTGACTCTCTTCGTATTTCTGAAGAAGCAAGAGCAGCAGGTAATGATTATATCACAAACACATTCGGCGCAAATTATCTTCCTGAAAAGCCAAGATATTATAAAACAAAAGCAAATGCACAAGATGGTCACGAAGCAATTCGTCCAACAATGATGGATTTGACTCCTGAAAGAGTAAAATCAAGTCTTAGTGCAGAGCAATATAAACTTTATAGCCTTATCTGGAAACGCTTTATGGCATCACTTATGGCAAACTGTGTTCAGGATACTGTTAAAGCAGAAATTCAGGGCGCAAATGCAAGTGACAAGGCACAGGGCAAGTTTATAACATTTATGGCAAACGGATATTCAGTTCGTTTCGATGGTTACACTTGCCTTTATGTAAGTGGCACAGATGAAGAAGAGGAAGAAGAAGGCAAACTTCCAAAAATCAACGAGGGCGATGCAATTAAGGTGAAAGAGCTTGCTGGAAATCAGCATTTCACTCAACCGCCTGCAAGATACGCAGAAGCATCTCTTATCAAAGCACTTGAAGAAACAGGTGTAGGTCGTCCATCAACTTATGCAACAATTATCTCAACAATCACACAGAGAGAATATGTAGTCCGTGAACAGAAACAACTCAAATCAACAGAATTGGGCGAAGCAATCACAGACCTTCTTAAAGCAAAATTCCCTAAAATTGTTAATGTTAAATTCACTGCTGGCATGGAAACTCAACTTGATACAGTTGAAAGCGGTGAAACTGATTATATTAAAATGCTTCACGAGTTTTATGATGACTTTATTGCAACTGTTGACAAGGCAAAAACAGAAATGCAAGGTCAGAAAATCAAGCTCAAAGAAGATGAAACAGATATCAAGTGCGACAAGTGTGGCAGAAATATGATTATCAAAACAGGTCGTTTTGGTAAATTCCTTGCTTGCCCTGGATATCCTGATTGTAAAAACACAAAACCATTAGTAGTTGAAACAAAAGCAACTTGCCCAGTTTGTGGTGGCAAAATTATCGAGAAAAAGACAAAGAGAGGCTATGCTTTCTTTGGTTGTGGCAATTATCCTGAATGCAACTTTATGACTTGGGATAAACCAACAGACGACCTTTGCCCACAATGCGGAAAATCACTTTTCAAGCGTAAGGGTGGCGTTGTTGCTTGCTTAAACGAAGGTTGTGGATTTGAAAAGAAAGCAGAGCGCAAGAGAAAGGCAAAAGAAGAATGAAAGTAGCAGTAATCGGTGGTGGTCTTGCAGGGGTTGAGTGCGCAAAAGCACTTTCACGAAATGACATTTTTGTTGATTTGTTTGAAATGAAGCCTCACAAAAAATCACCTGCTCATAAATTAGATACTCTTGCCGAGCTTGTTTGCTCAAACTCATTAAAAGCAGAAAGACTTAATTCTGCTGCGGGACTTTTAAAGCACGAAATGGCATATCTCCATTCAATTTGTGTTGAAACTGCTTATGAAAGCAAAGTCGAAGCGGGTGGCGCATTAGCCGTTGACCGTTATGAGTTTTCAAGAATTATTACTGAAAAAATCAGAAATGATAAAAATATAAATATCATCGAGAAAGAAATCATAGAAATCCCAACAGATTATGATGGTGTTGTGATTTGTGCAGGACCTTTGGCAAGTGATGGGTTAGCCGAAACAATTCGCAAAATCTGTGGTGACGGGCTCTCTTTCTTTGATGCGGCAGCACCAATTGTCAGCGCAGACAGTATTGATATGACTTGTGCTTTCACACAGTCAAGATATGACCGTGGTGGCTCTGATGATTATATTAACTGTCCCATGAACAAAGAAGAATATGAAGCGTTTTATGATGCGATTATCAACGCAGAAAGTGCCGATGTTCATTCTTTTGACAAGCGCAAAGATGTCTATGAGGGTTGTATGCCTATTGAGGTTTTGGCTAGTCGTGGTAAGGATACAATGCGATATGGTCCACTAAAACCCGTTGGACTTACTGACCCACGCACAGGGCACAGACCTTGGGCGAATCTTCAGCTTCGCAAAGAGAATAAAGATGGCACAATGTATAATCTTGTGGGATTTCAGACAAATCTCAAATTCGGTGAGCAGAAGAGAGTTTTCAGTATGTTCCCTGCACTTAAAAACGCAGAGTTTTTAAGATATGGCGTAATGCACAGAAACACATTCATTGATTCACCAAGACTTCTTAATGGCGATTTTAGTTTAAGAACAAACCCATATTTATTCTTCGGTGGTCAGATAACTGGTGTTGAGGGTTATATGGAATCTGCTGCAAGTGGTCTTATGGCGGGTATTAACCTTGCTCGTCGTCTTAAAGGTGAAGAAACTGTTGTTCTTCCCGAAGATACAATGATTGGTGCATTGAGCCGATATATAAGCGACGAAACCGTTAAGAATTTTCAACCAATGGGTGCAAACTTTGGAGTTTTGCCACCATTAGAAGAAAAAATTCGTGACAAACAAGAGAGATATATGCGTTTGGCTGAACGTGGAATGAATTCATTAAAGGAATTTGCAAAAAATAACAATTTAGGTGACTAAAAATGACTGATTTTGAGAAGAAAGTCGGATATGAATTTAAAGATAAAAAGCTTTTAGAAAGAGCCTTGACTCATTCATCCTATGCCAATGAAACAGGCACAGGGCTTGATAACGAGCGTCTTGAATTTTTGGGTGATTCTGTTTTAGGCTTTATCACAGCAGAATATCTTTTTGAGCATTATAAGGACAAGCCCGAGGGTGAGCTCACTAAAAAGCGTGCTTATGCAGTCTGCGAAAAAACACTTTTTGGCTATGCTGAAAAAATAGGCCTTGGTGATAAAGTGCTTTTGGGCAAGGGTGAAGAAAGAACTGGTGGCAGACATCGTCCGTCAGTAATTTCAGATGCTTTTGAAGCGCTTATTGCAGCAATTTATCTTGATGGTGGAATCAAAAAAGCAACAGAATTTGTGTTGCCATTCATTGAAATTGCAACTGAAACAAAACCGGTTTTCAAAGATTATAAAAGCACTTTGCAAGAAGTGTTGCAACAAAATCCAACAGAAAAATTTGAATATATCGTTGTTGGTGAAAGTGGCCCTGACCACAATAAAGAATTCATTGTTGAAGTGCATCTTAATAGCAATGTAATCGGTCGTGGAAAAGGCAGCAGTAAAAAAAGAGCAGAGCAAGAAGCGGCAAAATCTGCTTTGGAGTTAATGGGCTTATGAGTCACAGTAATATAAGCATTTTTGTGCCACATAAGGGTTGTCCTAATGATTGCAGTTTCTGTAATCAAAGAGCAATCAGTGGGCAAATGACATCTGCAACACCTGAGGATGTTGAAGATGCAGTAGAAACTGCAATTAAATATAAAGTCCCGCCGAAGAATACTGAAATCGCATTCTTCGGTGGTAGTTTTACGGCGATTGAAAGGGAAGATATGCTTTCTCTTTTGACCGCCGCAAAGCATTTTTTGGATATTTATAAATTTAAAGGAATTCGCATATCAACTCGTCCCGATTGCATCAATACAGACATACTTGAAACACTTAAAAACTATGGTGTAACTGCTATTGAATTAGGTGCTCAAAGTATGAGTGACGAGATTTTATCTGCTAATCGTCGAGGACACACGGCAGAAGATGTGCGAAAAGCGTCAAAACTCATAAAAGAATATGATTTTGAGTTAGGTTTTCAAATTATGACGGGGCTTTATAAAAGTGATTTTCAAAAAGACGAGCAAACGGCTCTAGAAATCATAAAATTAAGACCTGATACGGTAAGAATTTATCCTACAGTAGTGCTAAAAAACACCCATTTAGGTTATTTGCAAGAGATGGGCGAATATATAGCACCAACCGCAGAAGAATCTGCACCATTTTGTGCACGCCTTTTGCAACTCTTTGAAAAAGAAGGCATAAAAGTAATAAAATTAGGGCTTCACAGTAGCGAAACAGTTGAAAGTGATATGATAGGCGGGGCTTACCACCCAGCATTTCGTGAGCTTTGTGAAGGGGAGATATATCTCACAAAAATCCTTGAAAAATTAAGCACAAAAGATAAAAATCAGCAATATGTGATTTATGTCAATAAAAAAGTGCTCAGTAAGGCAAAAGGACAGCAGAAAAGAAACGAAAAAGCATTGAAAAATCAAGGATTTCATTGTATAATAAAGGGTAAAGAAAATTTAGAAGAATTTCAGATTGAGGTAACAGAAACAATATGATTTTAAAATCAATTACTATGCAGGGATTTAAGTCTTGTCCCGACAAAACAGTACTTCAATTTAATAAAGGAATAACAGGCGTTGTTGGCCCTAACGGTAGCGGTAAGAGTAACATTTCTGACGCTGTTCGTTGGGTTCTTGGTGAACAGTCCACAAAGAGTCTTCGTGGCTCAAAAATGGAAGATGTTATTTTCAGTGGTACATCACTTCGAAAAGCAACAGGTTTTGCAGAAGTAACACTTTGTCTTGATAATGAAGATAGAAAACTTAATTGCGATAAAGACGAAGTTAATATTACTCGTCGCTTTTATCGTAGTGGTGACAGTGAATATAAAATCAATGGTGAAAATGTAAGACTTCGTGACATCAATGAATTGTTTATGGATACAGGTCTTGGTCGTGACGGTTATTCAATGGTCAGCCAAGGCAAAATTGCCGAGCTTATTTCTTCAAAATCAGGTGAACGCCGTGAAATGTTTGAAGAAGCAGCAGGTATTTCACATTTCCGTTACAGAAGAAGCGACGCTTTAAAAAGACTTAATCAGGCTGAAGAAAATTTAGTCAGACTTCGTGATATTTTAACAGAGCTTGAATCCCGTGTTGGCCCACTTAAAACTCAAAGTGAAAAAGCACAGAAATTCTTAATACTTGCTGAAGAAAGAAAAAATCTTGAAATCGGCATCTGGTTACATAACATTGAGAAGACTCAAGAAAAACTAAAAGACCAGGATAGAAAAATTGACATTGCATCTGTTCAATATAAAGACGCTCAAAAACAGCTTGAAGAAATTGAGCAGAAGATGAATTCTATCATCGAAAAAACTCATGAAATTAATATAAAAATTGAAGAAGTGCGTGCAAGCACATCTCATTTTGAAGAGCAGGCAGCCGAGCTTGAGAGTCAGGCAAAGGTTTATGAAAACTCTATTGCTCATAATAACGAGTCAATCGAAAGACTCGAGAAAGACAAGTTAACTGCAAACGAAGACGAAACAGATATTGACACACAAATCGAATCTGCAAACGAACAAAAAGCAGTTGCTCAAAAAGGCCTTGAAGATGCAAATGCAAAATTGCAGGCACAAATTGGTGAAATTGAAAAATTGCAGAGTGAGAATGACGAGTTCGCATCTGTTGCGGCAGACCTTTCAAAAGAAATCTCACTTCTTACAGTTGCCCTGGCAGATAATCGTGTTATCAGCGAAACAGCTAACTCACAGATTGAAGAAATCAGAACAAGAATTACTGTAATTGATGACCTTTTAGGTAATCGCAAAGAAACTGTTTTAGCACTTGAAGAAAAGAAAAACAATGCGCAAAAAGCATTGGATGAATGTATTGAAAAAATCAACGGATACAAAAATGCTGTTGATGGTTATCGCATAAAAGTTCAGACAAGAACTGAAAAAAGCGACAAGTTAAAAGCAGAAATCGCAACTCTTGATAGCGAAATCGGACGAAAGAATGAAAGAATCCGTGTTCTTGATGACCTTGAAAAGAATATGGAGGGTTATCAGGGTTCAGTTCGTAGCGTTATGAAAGAAAGTAAGCGTGGCGCACTTCGTGGTGTTCACGGTCCACTTTCACAGCTTATCACAGTTAAAGATAAATATTCGGTTGCAGTAGAAACTGCTTTGGGTGTAGCAATTCAAAATGTGGTTGTTGACAACGAAAACGATGCAAAACGTGCAATCGCGTTCCTTAAAGACACTCGTGGTGGACGAGCTACATTCTTGCCACTCTCTGCAATTAAATCAAGAAGTCTTGATGAAAAGGATTTAGACGATTGCTATGGCTTTGTAAATATCGCATCAAATCTTGTTTCAGCAGACAAAAAATATAAAGACATCATTTGAAGAAAAATGGAATGAAGTTGAGACTTGGTGGGATAACACAGCACTTGGAAATTGGTGGAATAGCAAGGTTATGCCTTGGTTCACTAAGGAAAAGTGGCTTGGTGCATTATCAGGCATTAAAGATGCATTTACGGAAACTTGGGAAACTGCCATGTCTGGAATCAAGGAAATATGGAATAAATTTGCTAATTTCTTAAATGAGAAACTTACATTTGAGATAGAACCTATTTCAATTGCGGGAAAGAAAGTTTTTGATGGTGCAAAAATTAATCTTGGTAAAATACCGACTTTTGCAACTGGTGGTTTCCCGGAAGACGGATTATTTATGGCAAATCGTGATGAGTTAGTTGGAAAATTTAGCAACGGAAGAACAGCGGTAGCTAATAATGACCAAATAACAAAAGGTATTGCAGATGCGGTATATCCAGCGGTTTATAATGCGGTTGTTTCCGCTATGTCAAATTCAAGTAGCAATCAGAATGTAAACGTTACATTGCAAGGTGATGTAAACAAGATATTCAGAGCAGTACAAGACGAATCAAGAAGTTACACAAGACGCACTGGAAAGCCAGCGTTTAATTGACACAAATTTCCTCTTATGGTATAATTTGTAAAATTTTATCATGGGAGGGATTTATGGATAAGTTGCTACAACCACTTGCAATATGGACATTTGCTTCACCTTGTTCTGTTCCGAACGATGTTCAAGACTTGCTTGTAGAAGAAGAAAAAGTTGTGTGTGCTTATAAGACAATAAGAGATGTTGCAATATTTACAAACAAAAGATTGATTGTAAGAGACGCACAAGGGCTTACAGGAAAGAAAATAGAAATTTACACACTTCCATATTCATCTATTTTTATGTACTCTACAGAAAATGCAGGAATAATAGATTTTAATGCAGAAGTTGAATTATGGACAAAGGCAGGACACATCAAGATAAATCTTGGCAGAGGTGTAAATATTCGAGAAATTGATAAAGTATTAGCTACATACATACTGTAAAATTAAGGCACTCTTCGGAGTGCCGATTTTTTTGAAAAAAGTGCTATAATAACTAACTACAAAAAAGGGGGATTTTTTATGGGGGAAAATTATTCTTTTATAATTCCCAGATAATCCAGATAACGGTTCAAATTATCAAAACCAGATCTGTCAACATAGTACCGTTTGGGGAGAGCATCTTTGATCATCCAAGTCAGCATGTCATCCGTGGCTTTCCGGATCTCCTCATTGGTCTTCATGTTCCCAGTGTAAAAATGTGTCCCATTGGCATGGACATCATACAAGAATACTTTTCTAGGAGAGGACCAGATATACCGCTCCACCTCAGGCTTGGGGAAAAACAAATCAAACACAATATCCCGCCGGGTAGCGCTGATCCTAATATAGCCGACGATGTGATTGTAATCCCAGCAGCGCTTCGGAAAGGTTTCATTGTCAATGATCAGATCCATCGTCTGCTGGTCGGTTCCGGCGGCATACTCTTTCAGATTATCGATTTTCTGCTTCACCCGGCGACTAAGTTCATCCGGAGAGAGCGCATAAATGGGAATATCAAACAGCTTCTTCATGGGTTACCCCCTCTCTTCCGGAGACACAAGTATCTCCATCAGCTCATTCAATTTTTTATA
>CALEJD010000071.1 GCA_937898195.1 uncultured Clostridia bacterium
TCTGAAAGTGTCATTGGGTCAATGTATTTGCCATCTTTGTAAACACGCATATTACCTGATGCGATTTCATCGATAAGCATAACATTGCCATCTGGGTCGTAACCAAATTCAAATTTAATGTCATAAAGTACAAGACCTTTTTCTTTAAGGTCATCAGCAACAATTTGAGTAATATCCTGAGTCATTTTCTTGATATCTTCATATTGTTTATCTGTCATAACACCAAGAGCAACAAGAGCGTCTTTAATTACAAGTGGGTCACCTTTTGCATCGTCTTTAAATGTCATTTCAACATATGCTGGAAGGTCAGCACCATCTTCAATATAATCACCATAGCGACGGATAAAGCTACCAACCGCTTTGTGACGGCAAATAACTTCAAGACCGTGACCAAATACTTTAGCAGGAAGAACTTCCATAGTTGTGTCTTCAAGGTTTGCGCTAACATAATGAGTCTTGATGCCTGCAGCATTTACTTTTTCAAAGAAATAAATTGACATACGGAGATTTACATCACCAACACCGTCAATTGTAAGACCTACAGAATTTTCGCCTGGGTCAAATACGCCATCTTTACCTGTGCAATCGTCTTTAAATTTAAGAAGACAGTTGCCGTTATCAAGTTTAAATACGTCCTTAGTTTTACCTGTGTAAATTTTTTCCATGGTTTATTACTCCTTTATGTGAATATAAGTTTTTATGAATTTAATTTAGACATAACATCTGCATCTTTTTTAAGAACCACTTCTGCTGCATCTTTTCTCATTTGATTAAGCTTATCAGCTAATTCTTTGTCTTCAACAGCGATAATTTGAGCAGCAAGTAAAGCAGCATTTGCACCGCCATTGATTGCAACTGTTGCAACAGGAATACCAGAAGGCATTTGCACTGTAGAAAGAAGAGCATCCATACCATCAAGATATTGTGAAGCACAAGGAATACCGATAACTGGAAGTGTTGTGTTTGCTGCAATAGCACCAGCAAGATGTGCAGCCATACCAGCAGCACAAATCAATGCGCCATAGCCATTTTCTCTTGCATTTACTGAAAAATCACGAGCCTGTTCAGGTGTTCTGTGTGCTGAATAAATATTAACTGTGTATGGAATTTTTAAATCATCTAATACAGCGGTTGCTTTTTTAATAATTGGAAGGTCACTATCGCTTCCCATAACAATACCAACTTTTTTCATAAATACCTCCAAAAAAACGCAAATGGACAGTCCTATACATTGATTTAGTGTAAGGACTGCCCAGACGGTCGGCTTATAATTGAAACCGTGCTCCATTGTGGTGCTCCACATTATCCGTCAGTCACACGGTAGTTTAAATTTAAACAATGATATTATAATATATTCTACTATTTAATGTCAATTAAAGTAGAAATTTCGTATGACGAAAATTCAGAAAAAAACTAGTGTTTTTTTGTATATTTTTTTATTTTGCTTTACTTTCACAATAAAGACAACGATAAACTCTGTTTTCTTTATCTCTTAAAGTGAAAATATGTGGTAATTCTTGTTCAACAGTTGTTATACAGCGTGGGTTTTTACACTTAATAACATTTTCAATTCTTTCAGGAATATCAATATTTTGTCGTTTAGCAAGTTTACCGTCTTTGATAATATTAACAGTAACACCAGGGTCGAGATAACCCAATGCATCCATATTAATATCGATTACTCTATCAATTTTGATTATATCTTTTCGACCCATTTTAACACTTTCGGCGTTTTTTATGAGCGCAACTTGACAATCGAGCTCATCAAGACCTAAAAAATTGTAGAGAGTCATACCTAAACCAGCAGTAATATGGTCTAAAACGATTCCGTCTTTAATTTGTCCGATAATCATTTATTTTACCTCCAACAATTTCATAATAAGAGCCATTCTAATGAATTTACCATTATTAACTTGTCTAAAATAGCAAGCTCTTGGGTCTTTATCAACAGCTACAGATATTTCGTTAACGCGTGGAAGTGGGTGCATAATGCATAAATCATCTTTTGCTGTTTCTAATTTTTGTGGTGTAAGAATATAACTGTCTTTAAGACGGATATAGTCTTGTTCATTAAAGAATCTTTCACGTTGAACTCTTGTCATATAAAGAATATCAAGGTCAGGCATAGCATCTTCAAGTGAAGTTGTTTCAACATATTCAAGGTTTTTAGCTTCTAATTCGGTTTGCTTAATATATTCAGGAACTTTTAATTCTTCAGGTGAAATAAGTAGAAATTTAACATTCTTATATCTTGACATTGCACCAATAAGAGAATGAACCGTTCTACCAAACTTAAGGTCGCCACAGAAACCTATAGTAAGGTTATCAAATCTACCCTTCTCGCGCTGAATCGTAAGCAAGTCGGTAAGAGTTTGTGTTGGATGGTTATGACCACCATCGCCTGCATTGATTACAGGAATGCTAGTATTCATTGATGCAACCATCGGAGCGCCTTCTTTAGGGTGACGCATAGCAATAATATCCGCATAATAGCCTACTGTGCGAATTGTGTCAGCAACACTTTCACCTTTTGCTGATGATGAACTTTGTGCTTCTGAAAAACCAAGAACATTACCACCAAGATTAAACATTGCAGATTCAAAACTTAGCCTTGTTCTTGTTGATGGCTCAAAGAAAAGCGTAGCAAGTATTTTGCCTTTACACTTTTCACTATATTTTGCTGGGTTATCAATAATATCATTTGCTACGGTAATGAGTTCGTTAATCTCATTAACTGTAAGCTCTTGAATATCAATAAGACTTCTCATAATTTATCTTCCTTATTATTTAGCACCATTTACTTCAAGGTAGTTTTTAATTCTATCAACATTTTCACGATTAGCTTCATCTTCTTCGAGATATTCAATAATGTCATAAACATCAACTACTGAATATACAGGGAAGCCGAATTGTTCTTCAATTTCCTGCATAGCGCCTTTTTCTGTCTGACCCTTTTCTTTACGGTCAACCATAATAAATGTTGCAATAACTTTTGTGCCTTCAAGGTGCTTAAGAATATCCATTGATTCACGGATAGCAGTACCAGCGGTGATAACATCTTCAATAATTACGATTTCTTCGCCAGCTTCTGGAATGTAGCCAACGAATGTACCACCTTCGCCGTGGTCTTTTACTTCCTTGCGGTTAAAGAAGAACGGCACATTAAGACCATTCTTTGAAAGAGCAACTGCTGCTGAAATTGATAAAGAAATTCCTTTATAAGCAGGACCATAAAGTACAGCTTCTTTTTTGCCAAGCTTATCAAAATAAGCCTTTGCATAAAATTCACCCATTTTTGTAATCTGGTCACCTGTTTTAATCATACCAGCGTTAACAAAATAAGGAATTTTTCTACCACTTTTAGCAGTAAAATCACCAAATTTAAGAACGCCTGCAC
>CALEJD010000072.1 GCA_937898195.1 uncultured Clostridia bacterium
CAACATTATATTTTTTAGCCATTTCAACTGAACGATTGTTTAATACCTGTGCACCAAGAGTTGCAAGTTCAAGCATTTCATCATAAGTGATTTCTTGAAGTTTCTTTGCATTTTCTACTTTTCTTGGGTCTGCTGTGTAAACGCCTTCAACGTCTGTGAAAATCTGGCAACGGTCTGCACGAAGTGCTGCTGCAATAGCAACTGCACTTGTGTCACTACCACCACGACCAAGAGTTGTTAAGTCATCATATTTGTTAATTCCTTGGAAACCTGCCACAACAACAATATTATGACGGTCAATCTCAGAACGAAGTCTGTCTGTTTTAACATTTTTGATACGAGCTGTACCATAAGCAGAGCTTGTGTTGAAGCCTGCCTGCCAACCAAGAAGAGAAACTGCAGGGCAACCTAACTTTTCACAAGCCATTGCGAGAAGTGCGATTGAAATCTGCTCGCCAGATGCCATAAGCATATCCATTTCTCTTTTTGATGGCTTTGAATTAATTTCATAAGCCTTTTCAATCAAATCGTCTGTTGTGTCACCCTGTGCTGATACTACAACTACCACATCATTACCTGCACGGTAAGTATCAGTAACAATCTGGGCAACATTCATAACTCTTTCGGCGTCACGAACACTTGAACCACCGAATTTCTGAACTATAAGTCCCATATATTGCCTCCTAAATGGAATAAATACTAAATATTAATAATCAGTAACTCTAATAAGAGATTTAATGTTGATTGAAGAAATACTGTTAAGTTTTTCTGTCAATTCTTTTTCTGTCATAGCGCTTGTTACAAAAGCCAACTCATTTGATTTGCAACCTGAGAATTCAAGCACCTGAACTTTGCCGATTGTTGCAACAACATCTTGTAATGCGTTTGCTTTATCTGTAACTTCGGCACGGATATAAAGCGGATTTGTTGCAGATTTATAATCAACAACATAATTTTCTTCTGCTTCGCCCCAACCAAGTGGTTTCTTTCTGCCCATGTTTCTTGCACAATCGATAACGTCTGCCACAACTGCTGATGCTGTTGGAAGCTTGCCTGCGCCCTTACCATAGAACACAACGTCACCTGTTGCGTCGCCACGGACAAGAATTGCATTGAAAACATCGTTAACTGATGCTAACTGACTGCCATCCATAACGATTGCAGGAGAAACAATTGCAAAAATTTTGCCGTCGTCCATTCTCTTAGCACGACCGAGAAGTTTGATAACACCACCGAATGCACCGATATATGCAACGTCGTCAAGTGTAATTTTTGTAATGCCCTCTGTGTAAACCGAATCAGGATAAACGTGCTTGCCGAAACAGAGAGATGCGAGAATACAGATTTTTCTGCAAGCATCATGACCTTCAACGTCTGCTGTTGGGTCCTTTTCTGCATAGCCATTATCTTGAGCAAGTTTTAACGCATCTTCAAAGCTCATATTCTTTTCAATCATCATTGTAAGAATAAAGTTTGTTGTACCGTTAAGAATACCTGCGATTTCGTCAATCTCGTTTGCTGCAAGGCATTGTGAAATTGGACGGATAATTGGAATACCGCCACCAACTGATGCTTCAAACAAGAAGTTCACATTGTTTTCAGCGGCAAACTGTAAAAGTTCATATCCCTTTGCTGCAACAAGTTCTTTGTTTGATGTTACAACGCTCTTGCCTGCTTTAAGACAAGATGAAACAAACTCGAAAGCAGGGTGAAGTCCACCCATTGTTTCAACAACAATCTTAACATCATCGTCGTTAAGAATAATATTAAAATCCTTAATCATTTTGCTTTCGTGAGGGTCCCCTGGGAAATCTCTCAAATCAAGGATATATTTAACTTCCATTTCATTTTGTGTGCTTCTTTTGACGATACTGTCGTGATTTTTGGTGAGGACTTCAACCACACCAGAACCAACTGTACCATATCCCATTACTGCAACATACATTATTAAATTCACGTCCTAACTGTGAAAACTTTCTGTAAAAAAGGTTATAGTCAAGCATTATAAAAATACTTTTAAATATTCTATCACAAAACCCTTAGAGAATAAAGGGGCAATATACAATATATTTAAAAAATTTTTTCGATATTTTTTAGAAAAATTTACATATTTTTCACAGTTTTTAATTGTATATTGCGTTAAAATGGTTTATTATATTGTTAACAACTATTTTTGGAGAGTTCTTTATGACAGGAATTGAAAAGAAAAAGAATTTTATAATCAGCGTTTTATATGGTACGATTGTTCTCACATTGTTCTACGCATTCTTTAAATATGCATTCGGTTTATTCTTACCTTTCATTGTTGCAGTGCTTGTTGCAATGATTTTGCAAAAGCCAATTAACTTTATCTGCAATAAGACTCCTTTAAAGCGTGGAATTGTTTCAGTTTTTATGGTTCTTATTTGTTCACTTGCACTTCTTTTCGGAATCAGTATGATTTTTGTGTGGATTGGTACAGAACTTAAAGGCTTTTTCCAATATATTATGATTCAGTTAGAAGATATTCCTGCTCTTCTTGTAAAAATCGAAGTGGCAATCAATAATGGGCTTTCATTCTTACCAGACAAAATTGAAGGTACAGTAACTTCATTTATCAGCGAAAAGCTTAATGATATTTTAAATTCTTCAAATGGAGCAGATGCTCCAACAACAAGTTTTGATATTTCAAGTCTTGCAACACCACTTTTAGGTATTCTTGACACAGCAAAACAAATCCCAACAACTATTGTTTCTATTGTTATTGCAATTATTGCTTGTTGCTTTATGGCATCTGACTTTAAAACAGTTAAAAAAGTTATTCTCAGCCTTTTCAAACCTGAAACAAGAGAAAAAGTTGTCAGAGCAAAGCATCTTTTGTTCCCTGCTATTGGCAAAATGGCAAAAGCTTATGCGCTTATTATCACAATCACATTCACAGAGCTTTCTCTCGGACTTTTCTTGCTTCAACTTATGGGAATTTATGAGAGTGGATACATTTTCATAATTGCAGGAATTGTGGCTCTCATTGACATTGTTCCCGTACTTGGAACAGGAACTGTGCTTATTCCTTGGGCGGTTTATTCACTTTTCACAGGGAATATTCCTATGGCTATTGGCATAATTATTATGTATGTCTGCATAACAGTTATAAGACAGATTATTGAACCAAAGCTTGTTGCTGCACAACTTGGTATTCCACCATTCACAACAATTATGGCAATGTATATCGGTTCAAGAATTTTTGGATTTATCGGTCTTTTCCTTCTTCCAATTACAATTGTTATGGTTAAGATGCTTAATGACGAAGGAATTATACACGTTTTCCACAAGGTTGAAGATGACGAACTTTTGGGTGTAAAACCCGAAGCAAAGGAAGAGCAAGTATGATAGATATTCATAATCATATACTTTTTGATATTGACGACGGCGCAGAAGATATTGACACTTGTGTGCAAATGTGCATTGATGCTTATAAAAACGGGTGCACAGCCATCGCCGTTACACCACACTTTTTCAAATACAATAAACTCCATGATTTTGTGTATGAACGAACTGAAAAAATAAAAACTCTTCGTCGCATTTTAGAAAACGAAGAAATTCCACTTTTAGTTTTTTCTGGTGCAGAGCTTTTTCTCTCTGACGAGATTTTTGATGCAGAAAATTTAGACGCTCTCACAATAAATCATTCAAGATATATGCTTTGCGAATTCCCATTAGGTCCTTTTGATGTAAATCGTGTGCCTTTATGGATTGACGAGCTTATCTCTCGTGGTTATACACCAATTATTGCTCACCCTGAAAGATATGTTGAGTTTCATCATAATTTTCATATTATTGATGAGCTTATTGGCCGTGATGTTATTTTTCAGGTGAACATTGACAGCCTGACAGGTAGTAACGGACGAGAGCCACAAGGAATGGCGATTGATATGGTGAGAAGAAAAATCGCAAAACTTATTGCAACTGATGCTCACGATTTAGAATATCGTCACACAAGAATCAAAGAAAAATTCAAGAAATTACCCGATGTCATAACAGATGAAATGCTTGAGTTTTGTATGAATGAAACACCTGATAAAATCTTGAAAAATGAAGAGATATAAAAAACAAAAGGACGGTTAAACCGTCCTTTTTATTTATACTTTTGTTTTCATTCTTGCCTTGAAAAATTCTGCGATTTCTGTGTTGGCCATGTCACCATATTTAGAGAATGGGTCAACTACATTGAAAACATGGGATAATGGTTTGTCAAAATCGTGGAATTTATGTTCGATGTTGTTTCTTTCAAGAATATCTTTCAATTTATAGCATTGCTTTTTAAGAAAATCGTTTCTTGCTGTGTTCACATAAAATGGTGGGAAATCTTTTGAGATTATTCTGTTAACATCAAGATATTTTTTAAATTTGCTCTTTCTCCACTTATCCCCTAAAAGCACGGGCACATTAACATTCATAAGAAAATTCGGACTTAACAAATCAACCGCTGGACAAATTGCCGCAACTGCATTGAAATCAAATCCGCAATATGGGACTCCAAAATCTTCTTGCATATCCTTATTGAGATTTACAGCAGTTGTTACGCAAGAGAAATGTCCACCTGCAGAGTCGCCCGCAAGGAAGATATTATCCATATCAGCAGGATATTCTTTAAGATTTTCATTGAGCCATTTAAGTGCAGAGAAAATATCACGAATCTGGTCGTCAAAAAGCACGTCACCCGCAAGACGATAGTTAATTGATGCAACTAAAAAGCCTTTTTCAGCAAGTTTAAGGCAGAAATTTTTGTTGATTTCTTTATAACCATACATCCATCCGCCACCGTGAATGTCGATGATTACAGGCAATTTTTCTGTTGTGCCTTCGGGATAATAAATGTCGAGAAGATGTGCTTTTTCACCATCGTCGATATATGGAATATCAAGGATTTTTACAAGTCCTTCCGGCTCTGTTTGTGATGCGATTCTCTTTGCATCCATTTTGCCTGTATTTTCCCAGTTTTTATCAAGAATTGGTTTTAAAATATACATAACCATACCCCCATTTTTATTTATGGATGCGCTTCCCCTTTGCGATAAGCCTCCATAATATCTCTAAAAACTTCACCATTTGTCGGTGGAGTCCAAGTGATTGCATCTGCCCCTGCTTTTATTGTTGCTTTTATACTTTCTTCATTTGGTCCACCCGTTGCCATAATTGGCACATCGGGGAATTTTTCACGAATTTTTGCAACCAATTCAGGTGTTCGCGCCGCCGCTGATACATTAAGAATTTGCGCGCCAGCATCTAATCTTGCCTCTATGTCGTCTTCTTTTACAACAGTTATAACTATTGGCAAATCGACAATTTTTGAAACTTCTTTGATTGTTTCATTTGATGTTGGTGCATTAAGCACCACACCTGTTGCACCTTGATATTCAGCGTGACGAGCAAGGTTTATTACTCGTTCACCCTTTGTCAGTCCCCCACCAACACCAACGAAAACAGGACAATCTGCCACCATCATCACCGCTTGGGTTATAACTGGTTGTGGCGTAAACGGATAAACTGCAATTACCGCATCTGCATTACAGTTTCTTATAATGCTCACATCAGTTGAAAAAACAATTGACTTAATTCTTCTTCCAAAAATTTTTATTCCTTTGCAAACATAAATCGCATCGGGAACGCTGAGTCTGAAATCCCTTAAATATCCTTTAATCTCATTCATAAATAACATCCTTTATTTTAGGTTGTTTATATTATAAATCCCATATTTTACTAAATTGTGTTTGCAGTATTAGCAACTTGTAAACTATATATCTTCTTTGCAACTTGTCTGCCAATTTGCTTATGCTCTTCTTTTTGAAAATTATGGTCAGTTGACATAATCTCTTTTGCAAATTCCTGAGTCTGCATCAAAATTTTTGTATCTGTCATAATATCTGCTATGCGAAGTTTTGGAAGACCGTGTTGACGAGTACCAAAGAAATCACCGGGACCACGAAGTTTCAAATCTTCGTCTGCAATTTTAAAGCCGTCGGTGGTTTCACACATAATATTCATTCTCGCCGTTGCTTCATCACCCGTTGCATCTGTAACAAGTACACAAGTGGATTTTGCTTTGCCACGACCAACTCGACCACGCAACTGATGAAGTTGAGAAAGACCAAAACGCTCGGCATTTTCAACTACCATAATCACGGCATTTGGCACATCAACGCCAACCTCAATAACCACAGTTGAAATAAGAAGTTGAATTTCTCCACTCTTGAATTTAAGCATTATTTCGTCTTTCTTTTTAGGACTCATTTTACCGTGTAAAAGGTCCATTCTATAATTTTTGAATGGCACTTGTGCTTTTTTGAAGTATTCTTCAACTGATAATACCCCTTGCACAAGTTCACTTTCTTCAACTAACGGACAAACTATATAAGCCTGATAACCCGCGTCAAGATGCTTGCGGATAAACTCAAACATTCCCCCACGCTTTGAAGAATTAACAGCAAAGGTATCAATTTTTTGTCTTCCTGGTGGCAACTCATCAAGAATTGATACATTCAAGTCACCAAAGAGAATAAGTGCCAATGTTCTTGGAATTGGTGTCGCAGACATAACATAAACGTGCGGATTTTCGCCTTTACCACAAAGTCCTGTTCTCTGTTTGACGCCAAAGCGATGTTGCTCGTCAGTAATAACCAAGCCGAGATTTCTAAACTCTACATCGTCCTGAATAAGTGCGTGAGTACCAATTATTAAATCTATTTCACCATTTTTAAGTCGTTCTTTTATCTCTTTTTTCTCTTTTGCTTTGGTGCTACCCGTCAACAAATCGCAGCGGATTCCCGTATTATCAAAAAGAGTTTTAAAGGTTTCAAAATGTTGAGTTGCTAACACTTCTGTTGGTGCCATCAATGCAGATTGCAAACCGTTTTTGGCAACTGAATAGACAATCGCGGCAGCCACGGCAGTTTTACCACTACCAACATCACCTTGCAAAAGTCTGTTCATTTGTTTTCCGCTTTGCATATCAGCAACAGCTTCTTTAACAGCCTTTTTCTGTGCATTTGTTGGTGTAAATGGTAACAATGAGAAAAACTCGTCACTATAATCTTTATTTATTATATTCCCTGTTTTCACAACAGAGTTATCATTTTTCAAGGTCAACAAACTAAGTTGTAAAATGAATAATTCATCGAAAATCAAACGATTTCTTGCATTCTGCAAGTTTTCATCATTTTGGGGGAAATGAATATTACGAATTGCAGTATCCAAAGATACCAAACTAAATTTCTCTAAAATATATTGTGGTAAATAATCGGGAATTGCGTCAATATTTTCAAGTGCAAATTTAACTGCTGACTGAATTTGCCTTGATGTTATGTTCTTATTCTGCGGATAAATTGGTCGCACTTCAACACTCTCGGTTGATTTTATAAACATAGGTGCAACCATTTCACGAGCAGCAAATTTACCCAAGGTGATTTTTCCGTAAAACAGATATTCTTCACCTGTTTTTAACATTTTATCAATATATTTATTGTTGAAAAATGTGATTGAAACTGCGTCATCACCGTCGGTAACCGTACCCTTTGCAATGAGCATTCCGCCACGGACTCTCTCGTTTTTAAGAGGGAAAATAAGTGTTCCTTTTATACACACATTTTCACCGATAACGCATTGAGAAATGGGCAAAATTTTACTCCAATCTTCATAAGCACGAGGATAAAAACGCAAAAGTTCCCCGACCGTTGACACACCAAGAGAGCGAAAACCGTTTGCTCGGGTTTCGCCAACGCCCTTGATATATTTAATATCGTCGGAGAACTTCATTTTTCTTACCTCTTTATATTCCCGAATAAATATTATTTGGGAACTGGTTTGTTTGTGGATTTATATCCCCTGAAAAGACTGCATAGCCTTTTCTGAAACACACGGGGACAAACGGATAATATTCGCTGAATATTTCAAAATATTGTTGAGCAGTTATTTCACCTGCACGGAATTTATAATATTCAGTGACAACTCTTTCAGTTTTATCAATGCCCATACCTTGAGCACCACCGCCGAAAAATTGTGAAATATCCATTGAACTGTCAAGTTTTATTTCACCAAGATACATATCAAAATTGCCACTTGCGATTCTCTGATTATAATCTGCAAAACTCAATGGTAAAACTGTGATTAAAAATCCACATTCTTTTAAACTGTCAGCAATATTATAAGCTGCTGCCACTCTGTAACGGTTATCGTTATTCACAATCAGGGTGAATGAGAGCAAATATGCACCGTTTGTTTTTGCCTTGCCTGAATAGTTTATAAAACCACATTTATCAAGAATGCTTTCTGCAAGTGTTTTTTTGCTCTTGACATCAATTTGTTTAATCTCTTTAGCTATTGCACTTTCAGGATTAACAGGCAACTTTATTGGTGTTGCGTGTCCCTGATAAGAAGAAATTGCAATTTCTTCTGCATTGATTTGTGCCGCGATTGCACTTCTCACGTGTTTTGTCAATGCACCACGAGAAGAATTGAGCCCAAGATAGACCATATTGTTAAGCTGAACACTATAATCTGCACCGTTTACACTTGTATAATTGCAATTTGACAAATCATTGAAATAAACATCTGTTTTGCCGATTTTAAAAGCATTTTCAGAGCTTTTATTTGTGTCAGTTTCAAACAGACTTATACTTTTCTCTGCATTACCCACGCTTTTCAGATTATTATGAATATAGTAATAGTCACCACTACCTGTTGGTACTGCAGACTGAGTTTCTGCTGTTCCGCTTTTCACAACGGGGAAAGTGAGTTTGTTAGCAACATATTGGTCGTTAAATGATAAACTAAACTGAATTGAATTATTGCTCATTGCAGTTGCAGTGTTTACACCTGACAACATTCCCGACCAAGCGTAAGAAACCTTTGCCATATTGAATGAATAGACAACATCATAAGCATTGATTGGGTTTGAACCACGGCATTCAGCATCTGTTCTTATTGTTACAGTAGCAGTTGTTCCATTCACATTTATAGTTTCTGCTAAAACAGGATTTGCTTTATAGGTGTTATCAACCGAGAATAAAGGCTCATACAAAAGATTGCAAAGATACAAGTTTTCATTACTCTTTGCAAAATAGGGGTTAAGACCATCTGTCTTGTTAAAAGGCAAAGATATTTTACCGTCTTTTATAACTGTGCCTGTATTCTGCACTGATTCAGTTGTGGTTTCAGTTGTCTGTTCAGCTTCTTCTGGCTCTTTTTCACCTTTACACCCCGAAAAGAGCAAGGCAAAACAGAGCAAAAGCGAAATGACAGTCAAATATCTTTTCATAATGTCACCTTATTGTTATTGGTTCAATTTCAACGGTTTTCCCATTATCACGGTCAACTGTGAATACACAACCTTGCATAAACGCAGGTGTATCGGCAGTTTCAAACATTGTGGTAAAACCTTTTCTGAATTTTTCAATTATTATTTCTTTTTTCACGCCAAGCACAGATTCTTCGGGACCTGTCATACCCAAATCGGTAATATAACCAGTTCCGTTTGCCATAATTTGTGCATCAGATGTTTGTATATGAGTGTGTGTGCCGAAAACTGCGCTGACTGTTCCGTCAAGAAAATATCCTAACGCCTTTTTCTCTGCAGTTGCTTCGGCGTGAAAATCAACAAATATAATATTTGTTTCTTCTTTTAGTTCTTTGATTATATTTTCGGCGGTTTCAAAAGGGTCTGCGTGGCCTTCAAGATAAACACGGCCCAAAAGATTGATAACGCCCACTTTATAAGCACCTTTATCAATAATTCCATAACCCTTGCCCCAAACACCATTGCCATAATTAGCAGGACGAATAACATTATCAGTACTATCAAGATATTCAAATATCTCACGGCGTTTAAGGGAATGATTTCCGCCTGTTATAAAATCGGCACCACTTGTAAAAATGTGACCACAAGAATTAGGCAACATTCCATTACCTACAGCCGAGTTTTCACCGTTTACAATGCAGATGTCGATATTGTTTTCTGTTTTAAATTGTGCAAGTTTTTTGCGTAAGAATTCGCAACCGCTATTTCCTACCACATCACCCACACAAAGCACTTTAATTTTGCGTGACATAGGCACACCATTTCTATATATGGATTATTTTGCCCCGAAGCCAAAAGACCACGGGGCATTTATATTTTTATTATTAACTCAAAGTGTTTGAAATTAGATGGATTTTTGCTTTTGAGACCGACGGCTTACGAGTGTAAGTCAAGGGCGAAAAAGTGAAAAGGCGCTAATTTCATCACTTTGCAAAGTCAACAGCTCTGTTCTCACGAACAATGTTGACCTTAATTTGACCTGGATATTCAAGCTCGTCTTCAATCTTCTTTGCGATTTCGCGAGCAACAATAACCATCTTTTCGTCTGAAACTGTTTCTGGATTAACCATAATACGAATTTCACGACCTGCTTGAATTGCAAATGATTTTTCAACACCCTCAAATGATGTTGCGATTTCTTCAAGCTTTTCAAGACGTTTGATATAGTTTTGAACGTTTTCACGTCTTGCTCCTGGACGAGCAGCAGAAATAGCATCAGCTGCCTGAACAAGAACTGCAACGATTGTCTTAGCTTCGATTTCACCATGGTGAGCAGCAATAGCGTGAACAATCTTATCATTTTCTTTATATTTCTTTGCAGCTTCAACACCAAGTTCGATATGAGTTCCTTCAAATTCACGGTCAAGAGCTTTACCGATATCGTGAAGAAGACCTGCACGTTTTGCTGCCTTAACATCTACGCCCAATTCCTGAGCCATAAGACCTGCAATATAAGAAACCTCAAGAGAATGGTTGAGTACATTCTGACCAAAGCTTGTTCTGTATTTAAGCTTACCGAGAAGTTTAACAAGTTCAGGGTGAACACCGTTAACACCTGCGTCAATAACTGCTCTTTCACCTGTTTGTTTAATTGTCTGTTCTACTTCGCGCTTTGATTTTTCAAACATTTCTTCAACACGAGCAGGGTGAATTCTGCCGTCCTGAATAAGTCTTTCAAGTGTGAGTCTTGCCACTTCACGACGAACAGGGTCAAAGCTTGAAACTGTGATAGCTTCAGGTGTGTCGTCGATAATCAAGTCAACACCTGTGATTGTTTCAAGAGTTCTGATATTTCGACCTTCACGACCGATAATTCTACCCTTCATTTCGTCATTTGGAAGTGCAACAACTGAAACAGTTGCTTCTGCAGCGTGGTCTGCTGCGCAACGCTGAATTGCACCTGAAATGATTTCACGAGCAAGGTTATCACTTTCGTCACGAGTTTTCTGCTCAAATTCCATAATTTTGAGAGCTTTTTCGTGAGTGAGCTGCTCTTCAAGTTCTTGCAAAAGAAGCACTTTAGCTTGTTCTTTTGAGTAACCACTGATTTTTTCAAGCATTTCAAGCTGACTGCGTTTGAGCATTTCAACTTCTTCCATCTTTGCATCAGCAGCTTTAACCTTTTCTGCTAAAAGTTCTTCTTTCTTTTCAAGGTTTTCAGTTTTCTTGTCAAGATTTTCTTCTTTTTGATTAATTCTGTTTTCTTGTCGCTGTACCTCTGCGCGTCTTTCACGAAGTTCTTTATCAACTTCATTTCTTAACTTGTGTATTTCGTCTTTTGCTTCAAGAATAGCTTCTTTTTTCTTGCTTTCAGCAGTCTGCACTGCCTGATTAACAATTCTTAATGCTTCTTCATTAGCTGAACCGATTTCAGCTTCGGCAACTTTTTTGCGGTGTAAACCACCAACCACAAAGCCACCGGCTCCAAATACAACAGCAGAGACAACGGCAAGAATAATGGTAATTGGTTCCATTATGTCGTTCCCTCCTATTAAATATTTAATTTCACAAAATATATCAAAAATATGTAATGAAATTAAGATGAATGATAGACGGGATACTATTACCCCATACTATCTTTTATATTTTACACAAAAATAGACTTTGTGTCAAGATTATATATAGGTATAAATGCAAAAAAGCAGACCGAAGGTCTGCTTTTAAAACAATATTTGTCTATTGATTATTATAAATCGTTGCGATTTCAGCTTGTTCTGGCATATCAGCAACCCAACCATAGTATTCTGAAATCAAGGTTGCATCACTAAGGGTAACGTCTTTATCAGCATTTGGGTCAGCAGCCATAAGTCCAGCTTCACTATCAATGTCAGCAACCCAACCATAGTATTCTGAAATCAAGGTTGCATCACTAAGGGTGATATCACCGTCTTTATTTACATCACCGAAATAAATAAATACGTACGAAGCAACATGCTCATCATCGTCAGTATAAAGGTTAACAACTGCTCCTGTCGTTTCTTTACCATTTGAATTTGTTGTGTCAACTACAATATATCCTTCGTCTGGTTCAAATGCTTGTTGAAGAGTTAACTTTTCATCGTAACCAAAGCCAAGTGTTTCAACGCCAAACAGCGCGCCTGTGAAGCCGTCGCTTGTGCACAGCGATTCACTGATTACCGCACCTGCCGCTTTTCCTTTTTCTGTTAACTTCAATTGAGGCTTATCTGCACCAATTTTAACATTTGCTATTGCATTTGTTAAAGTTATATTTTTAACATTCTCGGGAATTTCTGTAATTGTTTTTCCACTTGTTGATGCACCAGAATAAAGCATGCCCTTCACATTTGTGCTGGTTTTTGCAGATTCTTTTACAACTTTTATTGCGGCACTTCCTGAAGCATCTGCTTTTGCAGTAATTTTAAACGTGAGAACAACTTCGTCTATTGATTCTGCTACTTCTTCATTTGCACCACCAATATATGTAGCAAGCACAAATCCGAATTTGCTTGAGTCTATATCTGTGTTAGCATAAACTTTTGCTGTGTCAACACTTTGATTATCAGTTGTTGTGTTTGCAACAGAATATTCTGTCAAAGTTGTTGTTGCATCACTTATATCAACCAATGTTTTGTCATAGAAAACAGGAATTGACATTGTTGCAACAGGATAATTTGTTGTAACCTTAACTGAAACTATTGCAGACTCACCTGCAGAAAGGTTTTCTTTATCAGCAGATATCAAAATATCCGTTGTTTTTGCATTTGCAACTGATATTACGATTACGGTGGTAATCAAAAGAGCAAACACCAAAACAAAAGCTATAATTTTTGACTTTTTATTTTTCATAATATCAATCACCTTTTCAAAGGTCTTTTTTCTATTCTATCATTTAGCTTTTTCTTAGTCAATGTTTGCTGGTTATTCTGCTATTTTTTTAATAACATCAATGAACTGTTTTTCTTCGCTGAGTTCGATTGCACCCTTATCAACAAGTGCGGCGTTTTTAGGGTTAATTGGAAGTTTTGCAAGAACTGGAATACCAAGTTCTTTTGCAACTTCATCAATTTTGCTTTCACCATAAATGCTATGTTTCTTGCCACAGTCAGGGCATTCAAAATAACTCATATTTTCAACAAGACCGAGAATTGGAATATTCATCATCTTTGCCATATTAACTGCTTTTTTCACAATAAGAGTAACCAAATCCTGTGGTGTTGTAACAATTACGATACCGTCAACAGGAAGAGACTGGAATACAGTAAGTGGCACGTCACCTGTTCCAGGAGGCATATCGACAAACATAAAGTCAACATCACCCCAGATAACCTCTTGCCAGAATTGTTGAATCACACCTGAAATAACCGGACCACGCCATACAACCGGTTGGTCTTCTTTTTCAAGAAGTAAATTAACACTCATTACTCTTGTTCCCATTTTTGAAATCATAGGGAACATTCCATCCTCTGTGCCTTCTGCATTACCGTGGAGACCAAAAGCCTGCGGAATTGATGGACCTGTGATGTCCGCATCAAGAATAGCTGTCTGATAACCCATTGTTTGTGCTGTTACTGCAAGCATTGATGTTACAAGGCTCTTACCTACGCCACCTTTACCACTAACAACACCGATTACTTTTTTTACACTACTCATTGAATTAAGTGGAGTGTGTAAATCTTTCTTTTTGCTGTCGCAGTTTGCTGAACAGCTGCTGCAATTTCCACTACATTCGCTCATTTATATAACCTCTTTTCAGTAGGGGTCGGCGTCCCCGACGACCCGATTATTATCATAAATATTTATTTACCTACACAGAATTGTGCAAATATTTCATTAACAACCAATTCTGTTGCTTTTTCGCCTGTTAAAACCATAAGATTTTCAATGGCTGAGTCAAGACAAACTGTAACTGCATCCATTGTAAGACCAAGGTTTAACGCATTTTCTGCATCATAAAGTGCTTCAAGTGCTTTTTTACAGCATTCACATTGGCGCTCATTGACAACCGCAACTGCGGAAGTATCAAAATCAGCTGTTCCCAAAAGTTCTTCAACTGCATTTGCAAGGTCTTCTTTTCCTGTACCTTTTTTGGCTGAGATAAAAACTGTCTGCGAGAAATTATTTTCGATTTCACCGTTTAGATGATTTTTGTCTAAATCTGTTTTGTTAACAATTCCTATTGCTTTTTTGCCTTTACAAAGCTCAATCAATCGTCTGTCAGAATCGTTTAACGGACGGCTTGCATCGAAAACTGCGAGAACTAACTCTGCATTTTCAAGTCTTTTTACTGCTCTGTCAACACCAATGCTCTCAACAAGGTCATCAGTTTCACGAACACCTGCTGTATCAGCAAGACGAAGTGTGATTCCACCCACATTTACAGTGTCTTCAACAATATCTCTTGTTGTGCCCGCGATTTCAGTAACAATTGATTTTTCTGTACCTGAAAGCAGATTCATAAGAGTTGATTTGCCAACATTTGGACAACCCACAATGGCAGTGTCAACACCCTCCATAATAATTTGCCCTGTGCCGAAATCTTTTATGAGTTTTTCAAGGGATTTGATACTATGTTCAATATGCTCTGTGAGATTATTCGCACTTAAATCTTCAATTTCTTCATAGGGATAATCAACCCACGCAGAAAGAAGAGCCAAATCATAAACTAATTTATCGGTAATACCCTTGATTTCTTTAAAAAGTCTGCCTTCAAGCACACCAAGAGCAATTTTTTCTGCTTGCTCACCCTGTGCAGAAATCACATTCATAACGGATTCGGCACTTGTTAAGTCCATTTTGCCGTTTAAAAATGCTCTTTTTGTAAATTCGCCTGCTTCTGCAGGGACTGCACCAGCTTCAAAAGCAGCTTTTAGCACTTTGTCTGTTACAAAAAGTCCGCCATGACAAGATATTTCAACAACATCTTCACCGGTATAACTTTTTGGCGCTCTGAAAAGAAGGGCAACAACTGTATCTATATCACTATCTTTGTCGTGGGCTTTACCGTAAAGAGCAGAATAACCATCGATTTCACAAAGCTTTTTGCCACCGAATGAAGAAAAAATCTTGTCACCAATTTTAATAGCATCTTCACCAGAAATTCTGACAACACCAATGCCGCCCGGTGCTCTGCCAGTTGAGATTGCTGCTATTGTGCTCATTTTTCTTCACCTGCTTTGCTTTTGCGTAAATCTTTAAAAAAGTTTGTAAGTATTTCTGAGCATTCTGTTTCTAAAATTCCACCCACATACTGCGGTTTATGAGTGAAATTCATATCGAAAAGCTGTGCTGCCGAAATGACAGCACCATTTTTTTCGTCTTTTGCACCAAAATATACATTTTTTATTCTTGAATTTATTATTGCACCCGCACACATTGGACAAGGCTCTAATGTGACATACATATCACAATGCCAAAGTCTCCAACCACCAAGCTTTGCACAAGCTTCATTGATTGCTTCAATTTCAGCATGATGCAAAGCGTTTTTTACAGTTTCACGCTTGTTTCTGCCCTCGCCTACTATTTCGCCATTACAAACAACTATTGCACCAACGGGCACTTCACCTTCATCTGCTGAAAGTCGTGCCAAATTAAGTGCATAATTCATATAATATTCTTTATTCATAATCAAGATTCTGAAATACTTGTAAGTGTTGTCACAACCATAAGAATAATAGCAATTATCATTGGTATGTTAATAAACACTGACTTTATTTTTTCTGCTGTATTCAATGAATTAACGCCTTTCGCCAAAGAAACTTTATAATTCATTGAACGATATTTATTGAATGCGAAAATTCCTGCAACAGTCATAGCACCAAGTGTTCCAAGAGTTAAAATATTAGCCGTTGTTGCACTGAAATTACTATCAAAAGCCGTAATCATCACGGAATAAAAATTATTCAAGAAATGCAGAATAATTGACGGCCAAAGACTACCTGTTGCAACCATAACATAACCAAAATAAATGCCTGCAATAACTGTATATGGAATTTGCACCATATTGCCATGAAGAAGTGAAAATATCACAGCTGACACAACAATTGCAAAACCATCACCAAATCTACGCAATGGTTGTAAAAGCACACCACGAATTGCAACTTCTTCTAAAATCGCAGGAATTATTGCTACAAACAAGGTCATAAACAAAAAGTCTTTGACACTTGTAACCGCCATATCTTCCATTCCACTAGTGAAATCAACACCCATAAAACTTTGGACCATTAGTGATATAAAGTTTATTAAAAATGTTGAAAGCAATGTAAGCGGTAAAAACGCTATAACCAAATAAGTTGACGCTTTTTTATTATAAGTTGTGCCCATTGGAAGTATTCCCGTGATTTTTTTAGCTCTCAAAATTATATAGGTTGCCAAAAAAGGTAATCCAATAAACAAAACTGTTGCAATTGAAGAAAAAGCCCAAGAACCTAAACCTTGGTCATAGATAAAATCCAATTTTGGCAAATATTTATTAAGAAAAGCAATAGCAACACCTATTAATGTGGATGCTACGAAATAAACAACTATTGAAAAACCGCAAAGTGCCCCTATTGTTTTGAGAATCTTTTTGTCATTTTTCTTTTCTTGTTGCTTCTGGAAATATTCATTTGTATTATTTTCTTGTCTATAACCATAGGGTTGATAGTTATCAACCCTATTATTTAAATTATTATTTTCCATTGATTTTCCTTAAAAAATACAAATTTTATTTAATAACATCAAGTGCTGTTTTTCTTTCTTCAGGAAGATTAATATTTGTATCTCCATAAAGTTCCATCTGAAGTTTTTGCGCAACTAATGGATAGTCAACAACCCAAATCCATGCAGTTGACTTTGAACTGTAACCACGACGTGCATCTTCTGTTGGCATTGTGAATTCGCTGATTTCATATTTTGCCCAACCTTCAGTTACGGCCTTTGTTGCGTATGACAAAATATCTTTCTTAGGAATATTAGTTCTCACATTTGCAAGAATAACATCAAAAACTTCATTTATATCAGAAAGAGAGGCATTCACACATTTATCAATAAGTGCATTAACTACCTGACGCTGACGAGCAACACGACTTACATCACCATCTTTGTCGGTGTATCTTACACGACAAAAATTAAGTGCTTGATTGCCATTAAGCAAAACTCCTTCGCCTGCTGTTATTTTATCATTTTTAAGTTCGCCCTTATTAAGATAATTCGCAACATAAGCAGGCACATTGACCTGTACTCCACCAAGAACATCGATAACATCCTTAAATGAATCGAAGTCAACAAGTGCATAGCCGTCAATTTCAATCTTATAGTCATTTTCGATTGTTTCAACAAGATATGGTGCACCGCCATTTGCACAAGCTGCATTGAGTTTAGCATAACTGTCAAACTGGTCCATATAAGTATAGCTGTCACGCATAAATGAAACCAATTTAATTTTCTTTTCTGACTTGTTGATAGAAACAAGCATCATAACATCAGTATTACCCTTATCTGTAATTGATGCTCTGCCTGCTTCTGTTGAAGATGCGTCACTACCAATAAGCAAAACATTAAGAATGTTTTTGTCGCTCATTTTTTCGCCACCATTAATAGCCCAGTTTTTGAGAATTTCTCTGAAACTGTTACCTGTTGCGTCATCCATTTCAGCAAAATCAATCATTTCATCGTCAACGAACTCCTGATTTGGAGCGATTGTTGTTTGCTCAGTATCATAATCAATTTTGTTAAGTTTATCATTTACATACCAGATTGCAAAACCACCAACAAATAAGAAAAATGCTAAAAGAATGCAAAGAATAATCACAAGGGTTTTCTTTTTCTTGCTCATTGGTTTCTTTTCTTTTTTTGCAGTTTCTTCAGTCATTTCTGCTGATACTTTTTTCTCGTTGTCGCTCATAATATATCTTTCCTTTCACACCGAAAAAATTATTCTTCTGTAACAACCTCTGTTTCAGTATTTTCATTTTCTTCAATTTCTTCGTCATCTTCGTGTGCTGCGAGAGAAATTGTAACTACCTTTTCACCATCTTTTGTCTTCATAAGGATAACGCCCTTTGATGGACGGTTACATTCTCTAACCTGCTCTGCTGGAAGACGGATGATAATGCCATCAGAAGAAATCATAATGATATCCTGATTTTCTTCTACCATTTCAACGGCGCAAACTTCACCATACTGCTCTGTATGATAGTTTGTAAGACCTTTACCGCCACGATTTTGAACACGATAATTAGAAACGTCACTTCTTCTGCCGTAGCCTTTTTCACTGATTGTAAGAACTTTACCTTCGTTGCCGAAAATAACCATTCCCACAACTTCATCACCGTCAGCGAGAGTAATTGCACGAACTCCACGAGCAGTTCTACCGATTGCTCTTGCATCATTCTCTTTGAAGCAAATGCTCATACCCTTACGAGTAGCAACCATAAGGTTCTGTTCACCGTCAGTAAGCTTAACCCAACGAAGTTCGTCGCCTTCGTCAAGATTAATAGCAATAATACCACTCTTACGAATATTTTTATAAGCATCAAGCTCTGTTCTCTTGATAACACCATTCTTTGTTGCCATACAAAGGAAGTATTTATCTTCACCAAAGTCAGGAACACGAAGCATTGCAGTAACTTTTTCATCAGCAGTAATTGGAAGAATATTAACAATATTCATACCCTTGCTTGTTCTTGTTCCTTCTGGAATTTCATAACCCTTAAGACGATACATTTTACCTTCTGATGTGAAGAAAAGAATGTAATCGTGTGAAGAACAGATAAACATACTTTCAGCATAGTCCTCTTCACGACGGCTCATACCCTTGATGCCCTTACCACCACGGCGCTGTACCTGATAAGTTTCAACAGGCTGACGTTTGATGTAACCCATCTTTGTAAGAGTGAATACGCAATCTTCTTCTGCAATAAGGTCTTCAATATCAACTTCACCAAGAACATTTGAAATTTCTGTTCTTCTGTCGTCACTATATTTTTTACCAATAGCAGAAAGTTCATCCTTTAAGATTTCTTTAACCTTTGTTTCTGAACCGAGAATTTCAAGATATTCAGCAATCTTAACTCTCAATTCGTCACGCTCTGCAATAATTTTCTGAATTTCAAGACCTGCAAGTTGTCCAAGACGGAATGCAACAATAGCAGATGCCTGTGGGTCATCAAAGTCGAATTTTTCCATAATTGCAACTTTTGCTTCTGCCTGACCACCCTTACAACCACGGATTGTTGCGATAATCTCATCAACAATATCAATAGCACGAGCAAGACCTTCAAGAATATGTTCTCTTGCCTGAGCTTTGTTAAGGTCATACTGTGTTCTTCTTGTGATTATTTCACATTGGAACTTAATATATTCTTCAATGATTTGTTTGAGTGTTAAGATTTTTGGTTCACCATTAACAAGTGCCAACTGAATGATACCATAAGAAATCTGAAGCTGTGTCATCTGATACAACTGATTAAGCACAACCTGTGGGTTAGCGTCACGCTTTAAGTCAATAACGATTTTCATACCGCCGCCACGCTTTGATGAATAGTCGTTAATATCAGCAAGACCTTCAATTCTCTTATCCTTATGTAAATCAGCAATAGACTCAATAAGTCTTGCCTTGTTTACCTGATAAGGAAGTTCAGTAATGATAATCTGGAATCTGCCATTTTTCTCGTTTTCAACGATTTCTGCACGGCCACGAAGAGTTATCTTGCCACGACCGGTAGCATAAGCAGCACGGATACCTGCTCGTCCCATAATAATACCACTTGTTGGGAAGTCAGGTCCTTTGATATGTTCCATAATATCGTCAAGCTCTGCTTCAGGATTATCAATTACACAGCAGATTCCGTCAATAAGTTCACCAAGATTATGTGGTGGAATATTTGTTGCCATACCAACCGCGATACCAGTTGAGCCGTTTGCCAAAAGGTTTGGATATCTTGATGGAAGAACTGTTGGCTCTTTAAGACGGTCGTCATAGTTAGTTGTGAAATCAACTGTATCCTTATCAATATTTGTGAGCATTTCAAGAGCAATTTTGCTCATTCTTGACTCTGTATAACGGTATGCAGCAGGTGGGTCACCGTCAACTGAAC
>CALEJD010000073.1 GCA_937898195.1 uncultured Clostridia bacterium
AAATTTTTAAGAAAGAAGAATGATATATGGAAAAAACAGTTTTAGTTGAAACAAGTGCTAGACACGCTCACATTTCACAAGAACACCTTGAAATCCTTTTCGGTGAAGGATATGAACTCACAAAGAAAAAGGACCTTTCACAACCAGGTCAATATGCTTGTGAAGAAAGAATCGCAGTAATCGGCCCTAAAGGTCAGTTCCCAGGCGTTTCAATTCTTGGTCCTGTTAGACCTGCAACACAGGTTGAAATTTCTGCTTCTGATGCTCGTTCAATCGGCGTTCAGGCAGTTGTTAGAGAATCAGGCGACATTGCAAATACACCAGGATGCAAAATCGTTGGTCCTAAAGGCGAAATCGAAATCGAAAACGGCGTTATCGTTGCAAAGAGACATATTCATATGACTCCAGACGATGCAGAAAAATATGGTCTCGTTGACAAACAGGTTGTTGAAGTTAAGGTTCCATCTGCTGACAGAACACTCACATTCGGTGATGTTGTTGTTCGTGTTCATCCTAACTTTGCACTTGCAATGCACATTGATACAGACGAAGCAAATGCTGCACTTTGCGCACCTGGCACAATGGGTATTATTCTTTAATTCAATACACAAAGCATTATGGCACTTTCCTTATGGAGGGTGCCATTTTTTGCGTTTATATATACAAATTTGAATTTGTCGAACCCCTCAGTCACCTTACGGTGACAGCTCCCCATCAAGTGGGGAGCCTAATATAGCCTTCCCCCACTGAGGGGAAGGTGGCACGAGCAAAGCGAGTGACGGAAGGGGGGGAGAGTTCGACAAACCCTAATTTGTTTCACACTTCTTTTCTTCTTTGGATATAAAAAACAATAGGTTTTTGTTGTGTTTCTTCTTGCACCTTTTTTCTTGTTGCGAAATTATAATAACTATATTTTGACATCTGTTTATATGGCAATACATAGAAAATAGGTAAAACTAAAAAGCACGACAAAACCCAACCCCAAAATGAAATATTATAAAAAGCAAAATTTAAACACTTGCCATTCATAATTTCAATGCTTTTTTGAAGGATTATAAGGGAGTCTTTTTCGTCAGTTTCACAAACTATCGGGTAGCACATTGAATATCTTTTGAGAGTTACAAAAAGAAAGAATGAGCCGATAAGAAACAGAATAAAAGCTGAGATTACGAGTATGAGTGCAATGTTTCGGCTGAATTCGTCACTATTCCAATAATAATATAGAGTAGCAACAACCGAAACACATGGTGCAAAATAAAGAGCACCCCAAGCAACTGACAAATATAATTTTAGAATATCGGTTGTAAGCAATGTACAAAAGTTTTTAAAACTCAAATGTTTTATTGAAGAAAAATATGTTATATCCCCTTTTCGACTTTTGAGATAATAATAATTATTGGTAAAAATATTTGTCACACGCCATAAAATCAATGATAAACATATGCTTAAAGTGAATAGTGTCGCCCGAAGATAGACAGCATATGATGGTTTAAGATAGAAAAAACTGAAATCTATATCTTTTAACATAAAATACAAATAATAATTCAAGACACCAAGCAAAACAATAGTTACATAGGGCAAAATGGACACCAAAAAGCATTTGAAATGACATTTGACAAGATGTTTTTTCGCATTGAGTTTAATGTAAGATGTATTCATAAAAATTGCTCCTTTCTGAATTATTATTGACAACAAAATTTCAAAATAGACCTTTAAGGAGGCAAAATTATGTGTGGTATAGTTGGTTTTGTGGGTCAAGAGCAAGCAGCGCCTATTCTTTTAGAAGGGTTAAGACGCCTTGAATATCGTGGTTATGACTCGGCGGGTATTGCTATTCGTGATGAAGATGTTACTGTCATCAAAGAAAAGGGACGAATCCAAAATCTTCAAGAACTTGTTGATAGTGAAAATCCGCAGGGCACAATTGGAATTGGTCACACCCGTTGGGCAACTCACGGTGTGCCCGACCAGATTAATGCACACCCTCACAAGTCAATGAATGGAATTGTAACACTTGTGCACAACGGGATTATTGAAAATTATATTGAGCTTAAAGAAGAGTTGATTAGCAAGGGTTATGAGTTCCAGTCCCAGACGGATACCGAAGTTATCGCACAACTTTTTGACTATCTTTTTGATGGTGATGCTCTCACGACGCTCATTAAAACTTCACAGAAATTAGAGGGTTCTTATGCCGTTGCGATGCTTGTAAAAGGTTATAACGATACAGTTTTCGCAATGAAAAAGGATAGCCCCATGATTGTTGGCAAAGGTGAAGAGCAAAACTATCTTGCGTCGGATATTCCTGCAATTCTTCCATATACCCGTGAATGCTATATTGTTAATGACGGTGAATTTATTGAAATCACAAAAGACAACATAAAAGTTTATGACGAATTTGCAAAAGAAAAAGAATGTGAAATTAAAACCATAAATTTGAGTATTGATGCTGCTGAAAAAGGTGGATATGACTTCTTTATGGCAAAGGAGATTTTTGAGCAACCAAAAGCGGTTAAAGATACTGTATCCCCTTTAATCAAAGATGGCAAAATCTCTTTGCCATTTGAGTTCCCCCATAACTTTATAGAAGAATTAAAACGCATATATATTGTTGCTTGTGGTAGTGCTTATCATGTTGGAATGACTGCAAAATACATTATTGAAGATATGGCGAGAATACCTGTAACCGTTGATATTGCAAGTGAATTCAGATATAGAAACCCTATTATAGAAAAGGGTGACCTTTGCATTTTCGTCAGCCAGTCAGGTGAAACTGCTGACACTCTTGCATCCTTGCGAGAAGCAAAAAAACGTGGCGCTTTCACTTTATCTATTGTAAATGTATTGTTCAGCACAATCGCCCGCGAGAGTGACGGTGTAATATACACCAATGCAGGCGCAGAAATTGCAGTTGCAACCACAAAAGCATTCTCTGCACAGTTGGGCGTTTCTTATGTGCTTTCTGCATATTTAGCACAACAAAAAGGACTTATGAGTGATGACCAAATCAAGAACTTTACTGACGAAATTCTCACTCTTCCCGAAAAAATCAACAAGGCTTTGGAATGTGAAAAAATCACACAGACACTTTCAAAGCATATTGCCACAAAAGAGCATATTTTCTTCATCGGTCGTGGCATTGACTATCCACTTTGCCTTGAAGGCTCACTCAAGCTCAAAGAAATCTCATATATTCACTGTGAGGGATATGGCGCAGGTGAATTAAAGCACGGCACTATCTCTCTTATTGAAGAAGGCACAGTTGTTGTGGCTATTGCAACAGACGATTCACTCTTTGGCAAGATGGTATCTAACATTAAAGAAGTACACGCACGTGGGGCTTATGTAATTGCCGTTGTAAAAGATGGCACAAAGGGAATCCACGACATTGCAGACGAAGTGATTTTCATACCTGATGCACAGAGATATTTAACACCATCTCTCACAGTTATTTCTTTGCAGTTGCTTGCATATCACACAACGGTCGAAAAGGGTTTTGACGTTGATAAACCAAGAAACCTTGCAAAGAGCGTTACGGTTGAATAAGATAAATTTGAATTTGTCAGGATAAAATTCGTAGGGGTCGGCGTCCTCGACAACCCGTTCAAATTGATATCTCATTAAAATTGAACATCGAAACAATGTAGGGGTCATTCACGAATGACCCGTTCCAAAGTTTATGCAGAAACCTTTTCGGGCGATTCGTGAATCGCCCCTACAAACTGACTGCAGTAGTCACATCTATAATCGCAACGCAGTTCCGACACTCTGCACTCTGCACTTTGCACTCTGCGTTCTGTTCGACAAACCCTAATTTGTCAAACAAAAATTTAATATGCTTTTTTATTTAAATCAAAACTCCCGTTTAGGTATTCAATATTTGGTAATACTTTTATTGAAACTATATTCGGGAGTGTTTTTGTGCAATTTACGAGAGTTGAAATCTGTGGTGTTAACACAGCAAAGCTTAAGGTTTTAAAAGAAGCAGAGAAAATGGAGTTACTAAAAAAAATCAGAGAAACCGGGGATAAAAAAGCCCGTCAGGAATTAGTTGAAGGTAATCTTCGCCTTGTTTTGTCGGTTATTCAAAGATTTGCAAATCGTGGTGAAAATCCCGACGATTTGTTTCAGGTGGGGTGCATTGGGCTAATTAAGGCTATTGACAATTTTGATGTTACACAAAATGTGCGCTTTTCAACCTATGCAGTGCCCATGATTATCGGTGAAATCCGTCGATATTTAAGGGATTATAACACAATAAGAGTCAGTCGTTCACTTCGTGACACAGCATATCACGCAATGCAGATTAAAGAGCGAATTCAAAATGATTTGGGACGAGATGCCACCATTGAAGAAATCGCACAAGAGATGGAAATCGAGCCTGTTGATGTTGTGCTTGCCCTTGAAGCTATTGTTGAACCCATATCCCTTTATGAGCCCGTTTATTCTGACGGTGGTGACACAATCTATGTTATGGACCAAGTGGGAAGCTCAGAAAGTGACGACGACTGGCTCAATGAAATATCAATTAAAGAAGCTATTAAAAATTTAGGTGAGCGAGAAAAACAAATTTTAAATCTTCGTTTTATGCAGGGCAAAACTCAAATGGAAGTTGCAGAAGAAGTGGGAATAAGCCAAGCGCAAGTAAGTCGTCTCGAAAAAGGTGCAATCAAGAAAATTAAAGAAAGTTGATAATATCCCCCCACCCTTGCATATTATATTGCAGGGGTGTTTTCATATATGAATTGTTTTGTTACAGATATGAGAGAGAAAGAAGTCATAAATTTATCGGACGGTTGCAGACTTGGTAACGTGTGTGATGTTGAAATTGACACTTGCTCGGGCGCACTTATTTCGATTATAATCTGGGGCAAGTCAAAATGCTTTGGACTTTTGGGCAAATACCAAGACATTAAAATCTGTTGGAATGATATTAAAGTCATTGGGGATGATACAATTTTAGTAGATTTTGATTGTCCTCCAGAGTGCAAGAAATGCTCTAATCCCGGACTATTTGAAGCACTTTTCGGGCATAAATAAAGCAACTTGAAAATCATATATTTATGTGATACAATTACAATATAAATGTATCGGAGTGTGAAAGTTATGGATAAAAACAGAGTCAGACTTGATATTTGTGGTGTTAAATATTTTATTTGCACAGACGAAAGCGTTGAGCACACAGAAGAATTAGGTCAGTTAATTGACAAAAAGATGTCTGAAATTTTAAAGGCTACATCTTTTATTTCTGCTAATCAGGCGGCTGTGCTTGTTTCTCTTGACCTTGCTAATGAACTTTCAAAGGCACAGGCAGAGACTGAAAATTTCCGTAATCAGATTAAAGAATATCTTGAAGATGCAGCAAAGGCTAAATCTGAAAGAGATTATTACAAGCGTGAGCTTGAAAGAATCAAAACAGAAGCAAAATTCAAGAATGACCAGATAAATCTTTTCGCAAAATCCGAAAAAGCTAATGACGGAGAAATTGATGAATAAAGTTGAAATTTTGGCTCCCGTCGGTAGCGAAGAAACCCTTAAAGCCGCAGTGCTCAGTGGTGCTGATGCGGTGTATTTAGGTATGGGCAACTTCAACGCGCGAAGAAATGCCCAAAATTTTACTGACGAGCAAATTGAAAACGCAATTAAATATTGTCACAGCAGGGGTGTTAAGGTACATATTACTCTTAACACCCTTATTAAAGACTGTGAACTTTCAGATGTTATTGATACAATCAAGAAGATTTGCACTTCTGGTGCGGATGCTATTATCATTCAGGATTTGGGCGTTGCAAGACTTGTTCGAGAGATTTGCCCCGATATTGAAATGCACGCATCAACACAGTTAAGTGTGGGCACTTTAGAAGGACTTAAAATGCTCAAAGAATTAGGCTTTTCTCGTGCAGTTCTACCAAGAGAATTGAGCTTTAACGAAATCAAAGAGCTTTGCAAAGAGTCCCCTATCGACCTTGAAGTGTTTATTCACGGTGCACTTTGCATGTGCGTTTCGGGTCAATGTTTAATGAGTGCAGTATTGGGCTCACGAAGCGGAAATCGCGGTCTTTGTGCCCAACCTTGTCGTTTACCTTTCAAAGCAGAAAACGGCACAGGGCACGATTTAAGCCTTAAAGATTTATCCCTTATTGAATATATCCCCGAGCTTTCAAAAATGGGTGTATGCTCATTTAAAATTGAGGGCAGAATGAAGCGCCCTGAATATGTAAGCGCTGCTGTAAAGGCTTGTAAAAAATCAGTTAATAATGAATATAACTTTGATATTCAAAAGGATTTAAGTGACCTTTTCTCTCGTTCAGGCTTTACTGATGGTTATTATCAGGACAAGCTTGGCAGAGATATGTTCGGATACCGTGAAAAAGAGAATGTTCAGTCTGCTACAAAGGATTTACTTAATAAATATTCCATAAACTATGAAAAAGAGTTACCACGATATGACATCAGCTTTAAATTTCGTGGCAAAATCGGTGAAAAGGCAACACTCACAGCAAAATATGAAAATCATATTGCTATAGTAGAAAGTGATGTGCTCTGCGAAGCACCAATAAACAGACCGATTGCAGAAGACAGAATTGTTGATGCACTCAAAAAATGTGGTGGCACACAATTCAATGCAACAAGTGTTGAAATCAAGGGCGAAATTGACTATTCACTCCCCGTTTCTGCACTTAACGGGATGCGAAGAAAGGCTCTTGCATTTTTGACACAATCAATTCTCGGTGAAAGTGAGAGAAGCATAAACGAGCCGTCTATTCCGTCAAATATAGAATCAAATGACGATAGAATGCTCTATCTAAGATTTGACAATGTTGGGCAAATCCCTGAAAGCGCAAAAGAGCATATTGTTTTTGTGCCACTTGGTACAGATGACGAAATCGTTAAAGAAAATGCCTATGGTGTAGAATTGCCACACGGAATGTTTGGTAATGCCCAAAAGGTTGAGAAAATGCTCTCAATTTCTTCTGCATATTTTGTGCTTTGTCACACTCTTGATGCAGTTGCAGTTGCGAAAAAATGTGGCAAAAAGGTGGTTGCTTCACCTTCACTTAATATTCTCAACTCACATTCAATGGATATGGCAGAATCACTTGGAATAGACGAAGTTATTATTTCAAATGAATGTACCCTTGATAATTTCAAAAATATTTCTGCACCAATCCCTAAAGGGATTACCGTTTATGGCAGAATTCCACTTATGCTCACAAGAAATTGTCCTGTAAAAAATGGCAAAACTTGTGCCGAGTGCAAGAGAAACAGTGAAATCACAGACAGAATGGGTATTAAATTCCCTGTGAAATGCTTTATGGGATATTCAGAAATTCTCAATTCACGGCCTATTTATATGGGTGACAGAATGAGAGAAATCCCACCTGCTGATATTTTATTCTTTAACTTTACGACCGAGTCAACAAGAGAAGTTAAAGAGATTTTAGACGCTTATGAAAATAACAAAAAGCCACAGATTGAGTTTACCCGTGGACTTTTATACAGAGGTGTTGAATAATGAAAGAATTAAAGATAAAGAAAGTTAGAGAAAATGCCAAAATTCCAACCCGTGCCACAACAGGTAGCGCAGGAATGGACCTTTATGCTTGCATTGACGAGCCAATTACTCTCAAAAAAGGCGACAAAGCGATTATCCCAACAGGTATTGCAATAGGACTCCAAGACCCACATTTCGCAGCATTTATCTATGCACGAAGCGGACTTGCTATCAAACACGGAATCGGACTTTTAAACTCAGTTGGTGTTATTGACAGTGATTATCGTGGTGAAATTTGTGTTGGTGTTATAAAGCAGACTGACCCTGAATACACAATCGAGCCATTTGAGAGAATTGCACAGATGGTAATTGAGCCTGTAGAATTGCCTGAAATTATTGAAGTAAATGACCTTGACGACACAGACCGTGGTGCAGGTGGATTTGGCTCAACAGGAACAAAATAAAACGCAGGAACTCAAAAATTAAAAATGCAAAAATTTAAGGATGTCATAAGCACCCTTAATTTTTTTACCCTAACCCCCTTAAAATTTATGGTGGCGTACCTTAAAATTCAAGGTTAACCCCCTTAAAAAACGAGGCCTATAAATAATATATAAATAAAAATAATAATTAATTTATAAAAGAATGAAAAAAGTGTTTTTTCCCTTTATTTGTAAACTTTGTGTAAACAAATCAGCAAAAACTTGAATTTGTCTCAGGTTTGTTGAGACAAAATTGCTTGTTTGCGCTATTTATGGAGGTGTTTTTTATAAATAGCGTTTTTTCATATGCAATTTTGCCTTTAAATATTATTACTGATGAAAAATATAAAGTTCTTTCGTCGGACGAAAAAATATTATATGTTTTGCTTCTCAATAGAATAAACTATTCTAAAAAGAATTTAGCAAAATTTTGTGATAGCAAAGGTGTTTTTGTTTATTATTCAAATTTACAAATTCAAAATCATCTTAACTGTTGCGAAAATACGGCTACAAAAGCATTAAATAACCTGGAAAAAATTGGTCTTATACATAAAGAATATCAAAAGAATGGCTTACCACTTAAAATATATGTGAATGATATTCGTGAAAACAGAGAACAAAAAGCAAGATTTAAAACACAAGAAACAAGCTTTGACATTGAAAGAGCATTAACCCGAGAAAAAATTACAAGGCAAACTTTTGGGGATAAAAAAAATAAACGTCGAACAAAAAGTTCAACGTTTTAAAAAATTATTAATCACTTTTTTTCACAAATTTATCAACATAACTTAAATGTGTACCTTCAAAAACCAACTTTAATTCTTCAAATTCTGAAATATCTTTTGCAAGATAAAGAGAACTTCTCTTTTTAAGTTTTACTATTCCACATTCTTTCAGAACTTCTGCTACAAATTGAGAACAAAAATAATGGTTTTTTCTTTTTAAAGGAACACCTATGAAGCTTCCAACGAGACCCAGTGTTGAATATTTAAGATTTGCTTTATTCTCTTTAAAGGATAAGACCTTTTCTTTGACACGATTATAGGTTTCTTCAGACACATCTATTTCATATAAGGCACAAGGAAAAGATGGTCTGTCAGGTTTTTCGTATCTTGTAACTTTCTCAACAAGAAAGCCCTTGCTGATAAATGTATAAAAGGTATCCATATCTTCTTCTAAACCCACAGAGGTATGAGTATAAGGAAATTTGGTGCGCCACATAAGAAGTTTTGCATCTCGACCTGGGTATTGCGTGAAAAGAACATAAATCTTTTTAGATGTCATATATTTTTAACCTCTTCATACATTTCACTTGCACTCTGCTTTGTTGCGTGTTCGGTGACGGTGAGAACTTTATATTTTGTTACTCTTTCGCCGAACGTGATTTCAAGGATATCCCCTTCTTTTACATCATAAGATGCCTTAACCACACGACCTGCAACACTCACCTTGCCTGCGTCGCAGACTTCGTTTGCAACTGTTCTTCTTTTTATTATTCTTGATACTTTTAAATATTTATCTAATCGCATTTTGTTCTCCAAAAAAAGCAGGGAGCCGAAAACGACTCCCCTTTGATTACAAAAGTTTAATTATTTAACTGCTGCTTTAAGAGCTGCGCCTGCTTTGAAAGCTGGAACTTTTGTTGCTGGAACTGTCATTGTTTCGCCTGTTCTTGGGTTGCGAGCTGTCTTAGCGTTTCTTGCTCTAACTTCGAATGTACCGAAACCGATGAGCTGAACTTTGTCACCATTTGCAAGAGCGTCTGTAACTGATGCGAAAACTGCTGCTACTGCTGCGTCTGCGTCTTTCTTTGAAATGCCTGCTTTTGCAGCAACTGCTGCTACGAGTTCTGTCTTATTCATT
>CALEJD010000074.1 GCA_937898195.1 uncultured Clostridia bacterium
TGCGGTGTCGCAGGGCTTAATACAGCACTTTCATTACCCGAAAATCTTAATATTATAATTCTAGCAAAAAAGAGCAACACAGACTCAAACTCGTCACTTGCCCAGGGTGGCGTTGCGGCAGTTCTCGACTTAGAAAATGACAGTTATGAATTGCATATAAACGACACAATGATTGCAGGTAAGCAGGCAAATGATATCGATGCTGTTACTGTTCTTGTAGAAGAAGGACCGGACGAAGTCCGCAAGATTATTGAGTATGGCGTTGAGTTTGACAAGCGACCTGACGGGGAACTCAATATGACTCTTGAGGGTGGTCATTGCAGACGAAGAATTGTTCACCATAAAGACACAACTGGTGCTGAAATGGTTCGTGCAATGGTTCTTGAAGCACAAAAGAGAAAGAATATCACCATAATCGAAAACACACCTGTTTTCAAGCTTACGAGAGTAAAAAGTGGTATCTGCGCTCATGTTCTCACAGATGACGGACAAGAACAGATTTTCTCTTCATATTGTGTTCTCGCAACAGGTGGTATTGGTCGAGTTTATAAATACACAACAAACCCAAAGGTTGCAACAGGTGACGGAATCCGTCTTGCATTTGAATTAGGTGCTCGAATTAAAGATTTAAGTTATGTTCAGTTCCACCCAACTGCATTTAACTCTGACGACAACGAGCAGTTTTTAATCAGCGAAGCAGTTCGTGGTGAGGGTGCTTATCTTCTTAACTGTAACAAAGAAAGATTCATGCATCGTTATGACGAAAGACTTGAACTTGCGCCCCGTGATGTGGTTTCAAAATCAATTATTATTGAATCTCGCCGTACAGGTAGCAACAATTTCTATCTTGATATAACACACCGTGATAAAGAATATCTCTTAAACCGTTTCCCAGGTATTCACAAAGGTTGTTTGCGATATAATGTTGACATTACAAAGGATTTAATTCCAATTTTCCCTTGTCAGCATTATTTAATGGGTGGCATTGAAGTTGATTTGAACTCCCGCACAACAATTTCACGACTCTATGCAGTTGGTGAGTGTTCAAATACAGGCGTTCACGGTAAAAACCGACTTGCAAGTAACTCTCTTTTAGAAGCACTTGTATTCGGTAAACGCTGTGCTGACGATATTGTTCGTTGTATCGATATGAAATATCCCGAAGTGCAGATAAGCGAAATCGAAAAGCAAGACCTTGACGGCGCACCACTTATGAAAGGTGTCCGCACAGAAATCCGCAATATTATGCAACGCTCATATTTCGTAATGCCTGCAAATGAAGACGCAGTACGAAACGGATATAAGAGGGTTCGAGAAATACTCACAAGACTTAAAAACGGTAAATTCAAAATTACCCCTGAATATTGCGAAGCATTAAGCCTTGCAACAGTTGCTTATATAATTCTCAAGGAGGTCAATGACCAATGAAATTAAATCAGTTTTATATTGACAATCTTATCAAAGAAGCAATCAGCGAAGATATTAACTATATTGATGTTTCAGCGGATTACTTAATCCCTGAAAATCAGAGAAATGACTCATATTTTATAGCAAAAGCAGACGGTGTCCTTTGCGGACTTGATATTGCAATGCGAGTGTTCACACTCCTTGACGATACTTTCACTTATACAGTTCATAAAAATGATGGCGACGAAGTAAAAGCAGGGGACTTAATCGTTGAATTTAACGGCAAAACTGCTTGTCTTTTAAAAGGTGAAAGAACAGCCCTTAACATTATTCAGCATATGTCTGGCATTGCAACTGCAACAAATAAAGCAGTAAAACTTTGCGAAGGTACAAACGCATCAGTTACAGATACAAGAAAAACATTACCGGGACTTCGTGCATTACAGAAATATGCAGTAGTTTGCGGTGGCGGTAAAAACCACAGATACAACCTTTCTGATGGTGCAATGCTTAAAGATAACCATATTGACGCAGGTGGTGGAATTACAAACGCTGTTGCAATTCTTCGCGGGGCACTTGGTCATATGGTGAAAATCGAAGTAGAAACTCGTAATTTTGACGAAGTAAAAGAAGCAGTTGAAGCTGGTGCAGACATCATTATGCTTGATAATATGACAAACGCACAGATGAAAGAATGCGTTGAATATATCGACGGCAGAGCAAAAACAGAAGCATCAGGAAATATCACTCTCGACAATATTGCAGAGGTTGCAAAAACAGGTGTTGATATTATCTCTCTTGGTGCTCTTACACATTCAGTTAAGGCATTCGATATCTCAATGAAAATGAAATAAAATGAATTATATAGAATCAGTAGAATACATCCACTCACTTTTAGCGTTTGGAATAAAACCGGGATTAGAGCGTATTTCTATACTTTTGGATTTGCTTGATAATCCGCAGGATAAACTGCAATTTGTACATATAGCAGGTACAAACGGAAAAGGCTCAACATCCACAATGATTTCCAATATGCTCATAGCAAGTGGTAAGAAAACAGGACTTTTCACTTCGCCCTATGTCATCGATTTCTGCGAGAGAATACAGATTGACGGCAAAAATATCCCAAAAGCTATTTTCGCAGAATGTGTAACAGAAGTCCGTGAAAAAATCGAAGAATTAAATAAAAAAGGTATAATCATTACCGAATTTGAAGCAATCACAGTTTCAGCATTTCTTTGCTTTTTAAAAGCAGAATGTGAATATGTTGTATTGGAAGTAGGTCTTGGTGGTCGTTTTGATGCAACAAATGTGATTAAAAAGCCCGAAGCTGTTGTAATTACCTCAATTTCCCTTGACCATGTGGCAATTTTAGGTGACACAATATCTAAAATTGCCTTTGAAAAATGTGGAATTATCAAAGATAATGTACCTGTAATTACATCTTCAAATCAACATAAAGACGCTTTAAAAGTAATCACAGAAAATTGTGAAAACAAAAATTGCAAACTAATTATTACAAATCCACACAAAACTGAAATACTTGACGATTCAATTTTCGGCACAGTTTTTGCTTATAACAATAATGTTTACAAAACAAAACTTACAGGTAATCATCAGATTGAAAATACAGTAAATGCAATAGAATGTGCAAAGATGCTGGGATTAAATGAAATTGCAATAGCACAAGGTATTGAAAACACAAGAATGATTGCAAGAATGGAAGTTATCGGTGAAAACCCACTTATAATCCGTGATGGCGGTCACAATGAGGGTTGTGCAAATGCACTTTATAATTTTCTAACAAAATATAAAGTAGAAAATATCAATATGCTCATAGGTTTAATGGCTGATAAAGATTGCGAAAGTTATGTGGGCAAAATCGCACCACTCTGCAAATCTGTTGTAACAGTTACACCAAGCAATCCACGAGCATTAGATAGTGAAAAACTAAAAGAAATTGCAGAAAAATACTGCGAAAACACAATATCCATAAATAGCCCGAAAGACGGGTACAAATATATTTTTTCAAACACCCAAAAGGACGAAACAATACTCGTCTGTGGCTCATTCTATATGATGTCCGACATATTTGGGGAGTAGGGGGCAAAACCTTATGTACAAAGATTTTATTGAAGACAGAATAAATGTGTTTCTTGAAGAATTTGAGAAACTCGTAATAAAAGAGAATATTCCAATTACAGATTTTCTCTATAAAGAGTGTGATTATAAACTCGATAACACCTTACCTGAAGTTGACGATAGTTTTACTCTTTTCACACCTTATATAAACCGTTGGGGTGGCAAAAAGGACAAGCACGCTTGGTTTTATAATGAAATTAAAGTGCCTGAGCATTGGGACGGCGAAATTCAGTTAGCAGTAGCTTCTGACGCTCGTCTTGGTTGGTGTGACATTAACCCACAGTTTATCGCTTATGTTGACGGCAAACTTCAACAGGGTATCGATAAAAACCACCGCGAAGTATTCTTAACAAAAGGTACACATAAAGTTTATCTTTATGCTTATTCAGGCAGTATTCATGACGAATATGTTGACTTTGTTACAAATCTTCAACTCATAGACGCTAAAACAAAACAACTTTATTACGATATAAAAGTACCTTTTGAAATTCTTGAATATGAAGACCAGAATTCAAGAAACTATTTTGAAATTAAAAAGCATCTTAATAATGCTCTTAATCTTATTGATATGCGTTCGCCTTATTCAGAAGAATATTACGCATCACTCGACAAGGCTATCAACTATCTTAAAACAGAATTTTATGGTAAATATTGCCGTAAGGGTGATGTTTTCGCATTCTGTATTGGTCACACTCATATTGACGTTGCGTGGGAATGGACACTTGCACAGACAAGAGAGAAGATTTTACGTTCATTCTCTACTGTGCTCGCCCTTATGAAAAAGTACCCTGAGTACAAGTTTATGTCAAGCCAACCACAACTTTATAAATATCTCAAAATGGACGCACCAGAACTTTACGAAGAAGTTAAAGAAATGGTACGCCTTGGCCGTTGGGAAGTTGAAGGTGGTATGTGGGTTGAAGCCGACTGCAACCTTTGCTCAGGTGAAAGCTTAGTCCGTCAGTTTATTTACGGCAAACGTTTTATGAAAGATGAGTTCGGCGTTGACAGTAAAATTCTTTGGTTGCCTGACGTTTTCGGCTATTCTGCAGCACTTCCACAGATTTTACAAAAGAGTGGTATTGATAAGTTCGTAACATCAAAAATCGGTTGGAACGAAATGAACAAAATGCCTTATGATACCTTTATCTGGCACGGTATTGACAATACTCCTGTTTTCACTCACTTTATGACAGCACAGGATAAGCATAGGGGCGTTGAACCTGCAACAAATGTTACATATAACGCAAAACTCAATGCAAATCAACTTCGTGGTGCTTATGACCGTTACCAACAAAAAGATTTGTATGATAATGTGCTTATCACATTCGGTTTCGGTGACGGTGGTGGCGGACCATATGCAAAAGATTTAGAGTATTTTGACCGATTAAAGCACGGTATCCCCGGTACAAGCACACCAATTATGGCATATTCAGGTGAATTCTTTGACGACATTAAGTCAAAAACCGAGAATAACCCTAAAATTCCACATTGGAACGGTGAACTCTATCTTGAATTTCATCGTGGTACATATACTTCCCAAGCAAAGAATAAGAGATATAACCGTAAGAGTGAATTTATGTTCCAGCGTGCTGAAACTTTGTCACTTATTGACGAGCATCTCAACGGTTATAAATACCGTAAAGAAGATATGATGAATGCTTGGGAAACAATTCTTCTCAATCAGTTCCACGATATTATTCCGGGCTCATCAATCAAAGAAGTTTACGAAGTTTCTCATCAGCAATATGAAGAAATTGGTGCAGTTGGTAATGAAATCATTAACGACACAACAAGTGATATTGCAAACAATGTAGAAGCGGTTGATGGCTATGTTGTGTTCAACCCACATTCATTTGTGAATAGTGGTGCCGTTGAGATTGACGGCAAATGGTATTATGCTGAAAACATTCCTGCAAAGGGATATAAAGTAATCAATCCAACAGAAGAAAACTCAAAAATCACAGTTGCAGAAAACTCAATCGAAAACGATTTCTTCCGTCTTGTTCTTGATGAAAAGGGTACATTCACAAGTATTTTTGATAAGAGAAATAATCGTGAAGTCCTTAAAAAGGGCACACGTGGCAATGTGTTTACTGCTTATGAAGATTACCCAAGAGAATATGATAACTGGGAAATGAGCAGTTATTATACTGAAAAGCATTGGGAAGCAGACCAAGTTGAAAAGGTTGAAATTCTTAACGAAGGTGAGCGTGCAGGCCTTAAAATTATAAAGAAATTTAAGAATAGCACAATCGTCCAGAATATCTACCTTTACAATAACATTGATAAGATTGATTTTGAAACAAATATTGATTGGAAAGAGTCACACCTTATTCTCAAAACTGCATTCCCTGTGGATGTAAATACAAATAAGGCAACTTATGATATTCAGTTTGGCTCAGTTGAAAGACCAACTCATAAGAATACAAGCTGGGATGCTGCTCGTTTTGAAGTTTGTGCTCATAAATACTGTGACTTGTCAGAGTATGGTTACGGCGTAAGCTTAATGAATGATTGTAAATACGGTCACGCAATTCATGACGGTGTAATGAGTCTTACAATGCTAAAATGTGGCACTTTCCCTGACCCTGACGCAGATAAGTGTGAACACAGCTTTACATATTCACTCTACCCACACGCTGGGGATTACCGTGAAGCAGGTACAATTCAAAAAGCCTATGACCTTAATATTCCAATGCTTTGCGTAAAAGCAGGGGAAAATAGGGGTAATCTCCAGAATGAATACTCCTTCTTCACAGTTGACCAAGATAATGTAATCTTTGAAACTGCAAAGAAAGCTGAAAAAGAAGATACAATCATTCTTCGTGGTTGCGAATATTACAATAAACGTACAACTGCAAATGTGAAATTTGGTTTTGACATTAAAAAAGCATACCTTTGCGATATGCTCGAAAATAATATTAAAGAATTGAATGTTAAAGACAACACAGTAACAGTAGATTTCAAACCATTCGAAATCAACACAATAAAGGTTATAAAGTAACACAAAAGGCTATCCCAAAGGATAGCCTTTAATTCTGCATTCAGCATTTTGAATTCTTCATTAAAAAAGCACCCTGTAGGGTGCTTTTAATTTTATCATTATTTAATTCCTGCTTTTTTGAGAAGAGCATCAATCTTATCAGCTGGGTCAAGAAGCTTGCTGACTGACTTGTCGTGGTTAAGTGTGTCGATAATGTATGAAAGATATTTTGAAAGTTCAACTTCGCAATACCAATCGCGTTTTTTGAGTTCAGGCATTCTGTAAACAAGGTTTGTTGTGAACACCTTATCGAAAAGACCATCACGATAAGCCTTGTCAAAGTTTTCAAGACCTGCATTGAAAAGACCGAATGCAGAGAAAATGAATACTCTGTTTGCACCAAGTTCTTTAAGCTTCTTTGAAACATCAAGCATTGATTCACCTGATGAAATCATATCGTCGATAATCATAACGTCTTTACCTTCAACGTTTGAACCAAGGAAAGAGTGTTCAACGATTGGGTTTCTACCGTCAACAATTCTTGAATAGTCACGGCGTTTGTAGAACATACCAAGGTCAAGACCTAAATAGTTTGAATACAACATACAACGGCTCATAGCACCCTCGTCAGGTGAGATAATCATTGTGTGTTCTTTGTCAAGTTTAAGGTTATCAACATTGTTTACAAGAGCTTTAATCATCTGATAAGCAGGAGAAATGCTTTCAAAACCATTAAGAGGAATTGCATTTTGAACACGAGCATCATGAGCATCAAATGTGATAATGTTGTCAACACCCATTGAAAGACAGAGTTCCTGAAGCATAACTGCACAGTCAAGAGATTCTCTTGAAGAACGCTTGTGCTGTCTGCCTTCATAGAGCATTGGCATAATAACTGTGATTGTCTTTGCCTTGCCACCGATAGCAGAAATTGCTCTTTTAAGGTTAGCATAATGGTCGTCTGGACTCATAGGAACTGTCTGACCATACATTTTATAAGTAATGCCGTGGTTAAAAGCATCAATGAGAATATAAATGTCATATCCACGAACTGATTCGTGAAGAGTACATTTGCCTTCACCTGTACCAAAACGGGGGAAACTTGCATTGAGAATATAAGTATTTCTCTCGTATCCTGAGAATGCAATAGTTGATTTATGTTCTGAATCTTGCTGTGAACGCCATTTTACAAGATAACGGTCAATCTTCTCTGCCATTTCTTCGCATCCCGGTAAAGCAATAATACCGAGAGGCCCGTTTGGTATTGTGGTAATTTCTCTGTCTGCCATAATTTAACCTCCGAAATCTCAAAAAACAATATATAAAAAACTAACACATATATTCTACTATATTTTGTGGTTTTTGCAATAGTAAATCGACAAAAAAATAAAATTTAGTTAAAAGAGTGGTCTATTGTTATAACTGTGAAAAATCTTTCGTCTATTTTGCTCAATTTTCCATTTATCTTATTGATAATTTCTTCGTGACTGTCCTTATGAGTGTGGGTGAGAAGAATATCAAAAATTAAGTTAGTGTGTGTTGGACCTTCAACCACTCTAAAATCGTGAATTGAAAGTTCAGGGTCAATTTCTTTAACAATGTCACTTGTCATCTGACGCAAAGTGTTAATTCTCTCATCGTCAACAATAATCGGGTCCATATGAATTGAAATAAGAAGTCCCATCTCATTCATAATGTCACGCTCAATAAGGTCGATTACATCGTGTGCTTCCATAATATCAATATTAGCGGGGACTTCTGCGTGGGCCGATGCAAAACGACGACTTGGACCATAATCATGAACAATCAAATCATGCACACCAACAACGTGGTCATAAGATAAAATCTTGTTTTCAATCATCTGGACATATTCTTTTTCAGGTGGATTACCAAGCAAAACACCCAAAGTTTCTTTTGAAATATTAAAGCCTGCAAGAAGAATGAAACACGCAACAAAAATACCTAAAAATCCGTCAATTGCAATTTCAGAAAATGCCGAAATGATAATTGCAAGTGCTGCAACACCTGTTGCTAAACAGTCGCTGAAGCAGTCCTTCATAACTGCCATCATAGGTGCAGAATTAATCTTTTTGCCGAGTTTTTTGTTGAACATTCCAAGCCAGAGTTTAGCCAAAATGCTGACAACAAGAATGATGAGTGCCAACCAGTTGAACTTGACGGGCACAGGGTTTAAAATTTTATCAATAGAACTCTTTAAAAGTTCAAATCCCATAAGAAAAACAAGCACTGCAACTGCTAATGCCGATATGTATTCAAGTCTGCCGTGACCGTAAGGATGCCCTTTGTCAGCGGGCTTTGCAGAAAGCTTTACGCCTGCAAGTGAAACGATTGATGAGCCGGCATCTGACAGGTTGTTAATAGCATCAGCGGTAACAGAAATACTACCAGAAATCATACCTGCAAAATATTTGAACCCTGCAAGTAAAAGATTGACAATAATGCCTGTTACACTACCCAATGTGCCATAGGCTGTGCGCACAGAGATGTCCTTCGTGTTTTCACTGTCACGAATAAAAAGTTTTATTAGCAACGCTGTCAAATTGTAATCCCTCCAGGTCTGTTCTCAACCATACCGTTAAGACCTTTGGTCATAAGAGTCAACCACAACTCTGCAACTTGTCTTGCAGTCCATTCAGGATGTTTATAAAACCAACAGTTCATAAGACCAATAGCTGCAAATTTGCCGTATTCTGTTGAAAAATCATAGATGCTTTGATTTATATTAGGGAAGAATGATTTGCATAAATCATAGATTCTGCCGTCAAGAAGAGTGGTGAGTTTGAAAACGAATTCAGCGTCACCATGTACGCCCATAAGCATTGCAAATACTTCTTTATTCTCTTCAACAAATTTCGCATATTGTTCAAGAACATCGATAGGCTTTTTGATGACGGCTTTTGGGGTAACGCTATTAATAAATTCGCTGAAATCATTATAGAGATTAGTTTCAATTGATTCAACTAAATCTGCAATGTCCTTATAGTGAAGGTAGAATGTGCCACGGTTAATCTCAACAAGGTCAGTAAGCTCTTTAACTGTGATTTTTGAAAGGCTTTTTGTCTTTGAAAGCTCAGCAAGACCTTGACGAATGAGCTTTTTCGTTCTTTTTACTCTTGTGTCATTATCATTAATAGGCATAACAAAACTCCTCAAATAATATACTTGATGTTGATTATAGCACCAATGTGTTTAATAATCAACACTTGTCAATTATTTTTGTGAATTTAGTAAAATTTTAACAAATATATTATATAAAATATGTGTAGCAATATCTTAAAATATATGATACAATAAATTGTATATATAAATTTTTACCTTAGGAGAGAAAAAAATGTCATTTATCCAGTTTAATGATGTGGTAAAAACCTATAAAATGGGTGAAGTTGAAATCAAGGCACTTGATGGAATCAGTTTCCCTATTGAACAGGGCGAATTTGTTGTGATTGTCGGACCATCAGGTGCAGGTAAAACAACTGTGCTTAATATTCTTGGTGGAATGGACAAGCCTACATCTGGTGAAGTTTTAGTTGATGGAAAAGATATTTCAAAATATACAGAGCAAGAGCTTACTGGGTTCCGTCGTGACGATGTGGGCTTTGTGTTCCAGTTCTATAACCTTGTGCAGAATCTTACAGCAGTTGAAAATGTTGAACTCTCTGCTCAGATTTGTGCAAATCCAATTGATGCAGAAAAAGTTCTTGGTGAAGTGGGTCTTGGCAACAGACTTGATAACTTCCCATCACAGCTTTCAGGTGGTGAACAACAAAGAGTATCCATCGCCCGTGCACTTGCAAAGAATCCTAAACTCTTACTTTGCGACGAGCCTACAGGTGCTCTTGATTACATAACAGGTAAGTCAATTCTCAAGCTTTTGCAAGATACTTGCAAAGAAAAGAATATGACAGTTATTGTTATCACACATAACTCTGCACTCACTCCAATGGCAGATAAAATTGTTAAAATTAAGAACGGACAGGTTGATAAAATTCTTATTAATGAAAATCCTGCTCCTGTTGAACAAATTGAATGGTAATCAGCGCAGAAAAGGAAGAAAAAAATGACTAAATCGTTAAGAAAAGATTTTGGCAGAGAAATAAAGAAAAATTTCAGCCGCTTTATTTCAATTTTGCTTATTGCTGCTTTGGGCGTTGCGTTCTATTCAGGAATTCGTTCAGCAATGCCGGCAATGCATAAAACTGCCGATAAAGTATATGATGCGGAAAATTTTATGGATATCCGCGTTATTGGTACTCTTGGTATTACCAAGAAAGACCTTAATAAAATAAAAGGTGTTCAGGGCGTTAATATGGCAGAAGGCTCAATCCAGAAGGATTATATCTGTCTTGCCAATTCAAATGAAATTGTTACAAAGATTATGTCAATGCCCGAAACAATCAATGATGTTAAAGTCAGCGAAGGCAGATTTCCCACAGTTTATAACGAATGTGTGGTGAGCCGTGAGTTTATAGATGCATCAGGGCTTAAAATAGGTGATAGTGTTACATTCACAAGTGGCTCTGATGAAGATATCTTTGATACTCTTGCTGCTGATACATACACAATCGTTGGCATTTGCTCAACTTCATATTTCCTTAATGGCGATATGGGTACAAGCAGTATTGGTGACGGTATCGTTGATGGCTATATTGTTATCCCAGAAGAAGCATTTGTAATTGATTATTACACAACAGTTCATGTGCTCGTTGATGGTGCAAAAGAACTTAATTGTTATAGCGATGAATACAAAGAGAAAATCCAGTCAGTAATTGACGGAATTAAAAATGTATCAGATAAACGTTGTGCAATTCGTTTCAGCGAAGTTCGTGCAAAGAGCGCAGAAATGCTTCAAAGTGCAGTTAATGACTATGAAAAAGCAAAATTGACTGCTGAAACAGAGTTGGCTGAGGCATATCAGAAACTTCTTGATACTGAAGCAATGCTTCAAGATGCAAGACAAAAGTTTGAAGAAGAAAAACAGGTTTTAGCAAATGCCGAAACTGAACTTCCACTCAGAAAACAACAAATTGCTGAAGCAGAAAAAGAAATTGCTGAAGGCGAAAAAGAACTCAACCGAATGGAAGCAGCTTATGAAGAGCAAAAAGGTAAGGTTCAGGTTGCAAAAGATGCCTATGACCAGATGCTTCAGGACCCAAATGTTACTGACCAGGAGTTAGAAGAAGCAAGAAATGCACTTTTACTTGTTACCGGAATTTATGATACTCTTGAAAAGCAGATGAAAGCAAAGAGAGTTGAGCTGGAAGATGGTAAAAAAGAAGTAGCAGAGGGCAAGAAAACAATCGCTGAAGTTGAAAAAGTTCTTGCAGATAAAAGTGCAATAACAGAAACAGAAAAGAAGCTTACCGATGCTGAAATTGAACTTCAACGCGGTAAGGAACAATATGAAATCGCAAAGCAGGACGCAATCGACGAGCTTGCAGATGCAAAAGAGAAACTCTCAAAAGCAGAAACAGACATTAATAATATGGAAATGCCAGTTTGGTATGTTCTCGATAGAACATCTGTTGAGTCAAATATGAGTTTCACAACTGATGCAGAAAGCATCGGTGCAATCGGCACTGTTTTCCCAATTATTTTCTTCATTGTTGCAGCACTTGTTGCTCTTACAACAATGACTCGTATGGTTGAAGAGCAGAGAACACAGATTGGTACTCTCAAAGCTTTGGGATACAGCCAAAAAGCAATTGCATCAAAATATATTTATTATGCATTGCTTGCAACTTTGATAGGTGGCATAATCGGTGTGGTTGTGGGCGAATTTACAATCCCGACAATCATCGTTTCTGCTTATAAAATGGTTTATTATAACCTTGGGGATAGTGTAATCGAGTTTAATGCTCTCTATGGTATCACAGCAGTTATTGCAGCGATTATCTGTACAGTTGGGGCTGCATATTTTGCTTGTCACAAAACACTTCTTGGTGGTGCAGCAGAGCTTATGCGACCAGAAGCACCAAAAGCAGGTAAGAGAATTTTCCTTGAAAAGATTGATGCTATCTGGGAAAGACTTGATTTCGGTCAGAAAGCGGCAATGCGAAATCTTTTCAGATATAAAAAGCGTTTCTTTATGACACTTTTTGGTGTTGGTGGATGTATGGCGCTCTTGCTTGTTGGTTTTGGTATTCGCGACTCAGTTTCTGCAATGGCAAAAAACCAATATGGCGATGTGTTCCAGTTTGATGGAGTTGTAAGCGTTGATTCAACACTTACAAGAGCGCAACGTCGTGCAATGCTTGCAGATATTTCTGACTTGTCAGATGTTGAAAGTGGCTTGCAAGCAAACAGAACAATGGTATATGCAACAAATTCAAATGATGCAAAATTTGAAAACGAAGAGAATGCATATATGGTTGTGCCAAGAAATATTGATGATTTCAAACAGTTTGTAAAACTTGAAGAGAGAACAGGCCTTTTAAATGATTTGAATCTCACAGATGATGGTGTAATCATCACAGAAAAATATGCAAATATGTTGGGTGTCAGCGTTGGTGACAGCATCTTTATAAGAAAAGGTGAGTCAGACGCGTTCCCAAAAGAAGTTAAAATTGTAGGTATAACAGAAAACTACATTTTCCACTATATCTATATGACACCTAACCTTTATCAAACTATTTATAATGAATCTGCTGAGCTTAATACAATTTATCTCAAAACAACAGATGCTGTAAATGTTGCAGATTTCAGTGAACAGATTCTTAAAATCAATGGCGTTAATACCATCACAATGAATGAAACAGAGCTTAACGACATTAAAGAAGTTATCAACAGACTTTATTTTGTTATTGTTATAATGATTCTTGCAGCGGGTGCTTTGGCATTCATCGTTCTTTATAACCTCAACAATATCAACATTACTGAAAGAAGACGCGAACTTGCAACACTTAAACTTTTAGGTTTCTATGATAACGAAACAGCAGCTTATGTGTTCCGTGAAAATATTGTGCTTACGATTCTTGGTACAATTCTTGGTGTATTCTTGGGTATCGTTTTACATAAGTTCGTTATGGTTACTGTTGAAACAGATATTTATATGTTTGGCAGAGAATTAGAGTGGTATAGCATTTTAATCGGCGCAGTTCTTACAGTTGTATTCTCATTAATAGTGAACTTCGTAATGTATTTCAAACTTAAAAAGATTGATATGATTGAATCACTTAAGAGTGTAGAATAAAAATAAGAGAAAATAAAATGAAGGGGGAAGGATAATGGGTTACTTTAAAAATTTAACGGCTAATATGTCTTTCAATGTGAGACGTGAAGAATTTGAACGTTGGGAAGACCCTAAAATTAAAAAAGCATTGCATGTTGAATTTGCAACAAAAAACAGTTCAAGTGTAAAAGCATTTTTGCCCATTGCCTGCATACTCGCGCTTTTCATAATGTCAGTTTATTCATTTGGTGTTCATTGGGAACTTTATAATTTTCAATTGGACTATGCGTTAGTTTATCTGGCATTATTCATAATTTCTTTTGTATTCTATTTTGTTGTAAAACATCAATCAAAAAACATAGAGATAAATGATAAGAAAATACTTGCTACGGTAAGCATTTTGACAGCCTTTTATATGGTCTGGGTTTCGTTCTTGTTATTTGTCAACAGAAACCTTGAAGCGTCAATTATCGTTTATACTGCTACAATTGTTATTATCACACAGGGTGTTTATCTTGCACCAAGATTTTCGGCGTGGTTTGTAACACTTAGCACAACTTTATTTTTGATAACCAATTTTGCAAGAAATGGTATAGAAGACCTTGACTTTGAAGCAACAGTTGGTATCATCGTTTTATCCTTCGTTTCATTCGTAATTTCTTATAGTCGTTATTGCAACCGTTGTCGAGCAGTTTATAATGAAATTCTCATCGTTGAACAGAACAAACAGCTTGATGATATGGTAAAAGAGTTGCAAAAACAAAAAAATATTCTTGAAAAAACCAATGAAGAGCTTGAAAATGCTTATGTTCGTGACAGTATGACAGGTCTTTATAATCGTTGGTATTGGAATAAGATATTTGAAGAAACTCTTGAAGATTGCAAAAAAGCTGAAAACTTTACGGCAGTCTATATGATGGATGTTGATAATTTCAAAAACATTAACGATACAAAAGGTCACTCGATGGGGGATAAATGCCTTATTGCTATTGCAGAAGTCCTTGAAAGAGAAACAAAGAATATTGATAATTGCAATGTTTTCAGAATGGGTGGCGAAGAATTTGTAGTATTCTGTGAAGATATCGACAAACCAAACGCAATAAAACTTGCCGATGCAATCTTGAAAAATGTTCAAAACATCAAAATTATGGGGCTTGATACAATGCTCACGGTGAGCGTTGGCGTACATATCCAAAAGGTAGAAAACCGAAGTGATATTGAAGAGTTTATAGTTAAAGCAGACAAAGCAATGTATGAATCAAAAAATACAGGCAAAAACAAAGTTACATTGTCTTTTTAAAGGAGAAAAACTATGTTTCATCAGTTAAATGCACCTGTTGCAGGTGATAAAATTGCAACAATTAAAACAAATATGGGCGAAATCAAAATCAAACTTTTCCCAGAATTTGCACCAAAAGCAGTTGAAAATTTTACAACTCACGCTAAAAACGGATATTATGACGGACTTATCTTCCACCGTGTAATCAATGATTTTATGATTCAGGGTGGCGACCCATTGGGTACAGGCACAGGTGGACAAAGTATCTGGGGACATTCCTTTGAAGATGAATTTACAGGTGAACTTCATAATCTTCGTGGTGCTCTTTCAATGGCAAATGCAGGTCCTAACACAAATGGTAGCCAATTCTTTATTGTTCAGGCAAAAGAAGTACCTGAAGATTTGCTTGACCAGATGAGAAGTGCTCGTGAAGACCTTTTCCCAACAGAATGCATTGAAGCTTATGAAGAATTGGGTGGCACACCTTGGCTTGATTTCCGTCACACAGTTTTCGGTCAGGTCTTTGAGGGTATGGACGTTGTTGACGCAATCGCAAAAGTTCCTGCAGACTATTTCTCAAACAAACCAAAAGAAGACGTAATCATCGAAACAATTATCATTGAATAATTTGATTAAATTGGTATGGTAGGGCGGGGTCTTGACCCCGCCGTATTTACTTTATTTAACGGGAGAGAAAAATATGCTCTTTAAAAATATCAGTATCATTAATTCAAACCTTGAAATCCAGAACAATATGTATGTTGGTGTCAAGGGCGATAAAATAGACTATATGGGAGTAGCAAAACCACAGGAAAACTATGGTGAAGAATATGACGGTAAGGGTAAAGTCCTGTCAACAGGCTTTGTAAATCTTCACACCCATTCACCAATGACACTTCTTCGTGGTTATGCCGAAAATCTGCCACTTGACCGTTGGCTTAACGAAAAGGTTTTTCCATTTGAAGATAGACTTAACTGTGACCGTGCATATTACGGCACAATGCTCTCAATTGCAGAAATGCTTTCAAGTGGCACAACATCATTTACCGATATGTATTTCTTCGGTGATGGCGTAATGAAAGCTGTTATTGACAGTAAGGCAAAGACTAATTTTGGTCGTTCAATCGTATCATTCGTTGATGAAGATATTACTAAAAATGATAGATTTCAAGAGGGTATTTATCTTGCAGAAAAATATCATAATACACAGAATGGCAAAATCAAAATCGATATGAGCCTTCACGCTGAATACACAAACCGACTTTCAATTATCGAACAGTTTGGTGATTTTACAAACGGTAAAGACTATATAAATCACATTCATTTGTCCGAAACAAAAGCGGAGCACGAAAACTGTAAGGCAAAATACGGCAAAACTCCTGCGCGTCTTTTCTATGATGCGAAGGTGTTCAATAGTCCAACAATCCTTGCTCATTGTGTGTGGGTTGAAGACGAAGATATGGATATTTTTAAGGAAATGGGTGTAACAGTTGCCCATTGTCCTGCAAGTAATATGAAACTTGGCAGTGGTTTCTGTGACACATATAAATTACTTCAAAAAGGTGTAAACATCGGTATCGGTACTGACTCTGCAGCAAGTAATAACGGACTTGATATTATGCGTGAAATGTATCTTGCGGCACTTTTACCAAAGGGTGTTAATAATCAGGCTGATATTGTCACTCCACAGGATATTTACAGAATGGCAACCATTAACGGATATAAGGCACAGGGAAGAAACGATTGCGGTGCTATAAAAGTTGGCAACAAAGCCGATTTAATTGTATTTGATATGACAACACCTAATATGTACCCTGATTTTGATATACTTAATAATATAGTATATTCAGCAAACAAGAGTAATGTGGTGCTTACAATGGTTGATGGTGAAGTCCTTTATAAAAATGGTGAATTCACAACTATTGACGTTGAAAGAATGGGATATGAAGTAAGCAGACTTGTCCGCGAAGTAGTAAATGAGGTTAATGCATAATGATTACAAAAGCAGTTGAATTTATAAAAACAAAAATTACTGAAACTTATGAAATCGGTATCATTTTAGGTAGTGGACTTGGCACTTTGGGAGAAAAAATCGAAAACCCACAGTATGTTGACTATGCTGATATTCCAAATTTTCCTGTATCAACAGCACCGGGACACATTGGTAGATTTATTTTTGGCACACTTAACGGTAAAAAAGTTATGTGTATGCAGGGTAGAATACATCTCTATGAAGGTTATCCCGTAGAAAATGTTGTAATGCCAATTCGTGTTATGAAAATGATGGGTGTTAAAAAGCTTATTGTTACAAATGCGGCGGGTGGTATCAACGAAAGTTTTAATGTTGGTGACATTATGGTTATTACTGACCACATAAATTTTACTGGCAAAAACTGTCTTATCGGTAAGAATGACGACCGTTTTGGATGCCGTTTCCCTGATATGAGTTTTGGCTATGCACCTAAACTTCGTGAAATCGCATTTAACTGTGCAGAAAAACTTGGAACGAAACTCCAACAAGGTGTATATATCGGTTGTACAGGACCAAGCTATGAAACCCCAGCCGAAATCCGTGCTTTCAGAATTATGGGTGCAGATACTGTTGGTATGTCAACTGTTCAAGAAGTAATAGCGGCAAACCATTGTGGTATAGATGTTCTTGGTTTCTCGCTTGTTTCAAACAAAGCAGCGGGACTTTCGGGTGAAAGACTTACTGAAGAAGAAGTGCTTACAATCGGCAGACAAAAAAGCGAAGAAATGCAAAAACTTATAACCGAAATCGTAGGTGAATTTTAATGTTCTTGAATGGTGCAACGGTCGGTTTTGATACTGCTAATAACAAAGCAGTTTTCATTGACCAAACACTTTTACCAACTGAATATAAAGAGATTTTCACTGATGATTTCAGCGAGATGTTTGATGCAATAAAAATGCTCAAAGTCCGTGGTGCACCCGCTATCGGTGTTTTTACTGCAATATCATTGGCTGTGCTTATGAATAAAAGCAAAGCCAATACATATGAAACTCTTTTAAAAGAGTTAAAGGATTATTGCGAAAAACTTATTATTTGCAGACCAACTGCAATAAATCTTAAATGGGCAACTGAAGAAATGCTTGAAGTGGCAGAAAACAGTAATAAAGATAACTTCAAAGAAAACCTTACTAATCAGGCTCTTAAAATGATTGAAGATGATGTTGCAATCTGTCGCAAAATTGGTGAAAACGGTGCAGAATTGCTTAAAAACTGCAATTCAATTCTCACTCATTGCAACGCTGGTCGTCTTGCAACAGTAAAATATGGTACAGCACTTTCACCCGTCTATATATCAAAAGAAAATGGTCATAATTTAAAGGTCTTTGCCGATGAAACAAGACCACTTTTACAGGGCGCAAGGCTTACTGCATTTGAACTTTGTGATGCAAATATAGATACCACCGTAATTTGTGATAATATGGTGTCATATGTTATGAAAAACGGACTTGTCGATGCAGTTTTAGTCGGTTGCGACAGAGTTGCTTTAAATGGTGATATTGCCAATAAAATTGGCACAAGTGGTGTTGCAATTCTCGCAAAACATTATAATATTCCGTTCTATGTTTGTATGCCTTTTTCAACCTTTGATAAGAATATTAAAACAGGTGATGACATAGAAATCGAAATGCGAGATGGTAGTGAAATAGGGGATATGTGGTATGAAAAAACTATGATTCCCCAAAATGCGAAAACCCTAAATCCTGCATTTGATATTACTGACCACTCACTTATCACAGCATTTATCACCGAAAAAGGTGTTTTCACACCGGACGAAATTAAAAACTATATTTAAACAAAAAATCCCCCATAATTCTCTTGAAAAATCGGGGGATTTATTGTATAATATTATTGTTAAAATTTTGTCAGAATTTCTGACTATGGAGGTAATTTATTATGGCAAATCGTTTTGTACTTAACGAAACATCTTATCACGGCAAAGGCGCTATCGCAGCTATTGCTGACGAAATCAAAGCAAGAGGCTTTAAAAAGGCTTTCGTTTGCTCTGACCCTGACCTTATCAAGTTCGGCGTTACTAAAAAGGTAACAGATATTCTTGATGGTGCAGAAATTGCATACGAAATCTATTCAGATATTAAACCAAACCCAACAATCGAAAATGTTCAGAATGGCGTTGAAGCATTCAAAAAAGCAGGTGTTGACTGTATCGTAGCAATCGGTGGCGGTTCTTCAATGGACACAGCAAAGGCTATCGGTATTATCATCACAAACCCAGAATTCAGTGATGTTCGTTCACTTGAAGGTGTTGCACCAACAAAGAATCCTTGTGTTCCAATTATTGCAGTTCCAACAACAGCAGGTACAGCAGCAGAAGTTACAATCAACTATGTTATCACAGACGTAGAAAAAGACAGAAAAATGGTTTGTGTTGACGTTCACGACATTCCAGTTGTTGCAATCGTTGACCCTGATATGATGGCATCAATGCCAAAGGGACTTACAGCAGCAACAGGTATGGATGCTCTTACACACGCTATCGAAGGTTATATTACAAAGGGCGCTTGGGAACTTTCAGATATGTTCCATATCAAAGCTATCGAAATCATCGCACGTTCACTTCGTGGCGCAGTTGAAAACACAGACGAAGGCAGAGCAGATATGGCTCTCGGTCAGTATGTTGCAGGTATGGGCTTCTCTAACGTAGGTCTTGGTATCGTTCACTCAATGGCACACCCACTCGGTGCTCTCTATGACACACCACATGGTGTTGCAAATGCAATTATTCTCCCAACAGTTATGGAATACAATGCTCCTGCAACAGGTGAGAAGTACAGAGACATCGCAAAGGCTATGGGAGTCCAGGGTGTTGACGCTATGAGCCTTGAAGATGCAAGAAAGGCTGCAATCGACGCTGTTAAGCAACTTTCAATCGATGTTGGTATTCCAACAGACCTTAAAGAAATCGTTAAAGCAGAAGATGTTGACTTCCTTTCACAGTCAGCATTTGATGATGCTTGCCGTCCTGGTAACCCAAGAGACACAAGCGTTGCAGAAATCAAAGAACTTTATCTTTCACTTATTTAATGTAAAATTAAATAATATATGGCGGGAGAAACCTCCCGCCATTTTTTGTTAACAAATTTTACCCTATTGACAACTTTTAAACACCATGCTATAATACATTTAACATTTAAGTTAAATGTTAAAGGAGTGAGCTTATGGGAATTC
>CALEJD010000075.1 GCA_937898195.1 uncultured Clostridia bacterium
AGCCTATGTGGGAACAGTTAAAGCGAATTGCCAAAAGGGGCGGTGCAATCGTTCTCTTTGGTAGTGAGCCGTTTTCAAGTCTGTTAAGGGCAAGCAACCTTCATTGGTACAAATATGATTGGGTTTGGGAAAAGCCTAACGGCTCTGGTTTTCTTTGTGCGAATATTGCGCCACTGAAAAACCACGAAAATATAAGCGTGTTTTACCAAACATTTTCCGACTGTTACGATACAACGGAAATGTTTGCAGAACTAAAAGAATATATGCAAGCAGAGCGAAAAAAGGCAGGACTTGACGGAAAGAAAACAAGGGAACTGCTTGGCTCTTATATGGGAAGCCACTACTTTACCAATGGCTCACAATTCTGTATTCCAACTGCAGATGCATATTCCAAATTGCAATCAACCGGTTCCTTTACTATGCCGTTTGAAGAACTTTCGGAAAAGTATCAAAGTGAAAGACTAAAATCAAAAATAGATAACTTTAACACTTACAATCCGCAATTTACAGGCGGAAAACCCTATGAGTGCAAGCAAGGAAGATTGGCAGAGGTTATTACGGGAACATCTGTTGGAAAGAGTACCCACACTACAAAAAGCGATGGCAAAAGATTTCCCAAGTCGGTTTTGAAGTTTAACAAGGAAACCGGAAGTCACCCAACGCAAAAGCCAGTTGCCTTGCTTGAATACCTTGTCCGCACATACACAAACGAGGGCGAAACTGTCCTTGACTTCACAATGGGTAGCGGTAGCACGGGTGTGGCTTGCATGAATACAAACCGCCACTTTATCGGCATTGAACTTGATGAGGGTTATTTCAACATAGCCAAAAAGAGAATTGAGGAAGCCTATGCCGATTAGTCAAAAACAAAAGCAGATTATGGCTTTTCCTTTTACCAAATATGACGCTTTGATTTGTGACGGTGCAATTCGTAGCGGTAAAACCGCCTTTATGACGTTATCGTTTGTTGACGATGCTATGAGAAGATATAACAATCAGCGTTTCGGCATCTGTGGAAAGACTGTTGACAGCACAGTTAAAAATATTATAATGCCTTATTTGTCGCTTGTTTATGCAAAGGAAAAATATAACATTCAATGGAAAAGAACGGATAAAACACTTGTTGTGTCAAAAGGCAACATCACAAACACCTTTGAAATATTCGGTGGTAAGGATGAAAGCTCTTTTGCACTTATTCAGGGTCGAACGCTCGCAGGAGTTTTGATTGATGAAGTCGCTCTTATTCCTCGTTCTTTTGTCGAGCAGGCTTGTGCAAGATGTTCCGTTGACGGCTCAAAGCTGTGGTTTAATTGTAACCCTGCAAGTCCTCAACATTGGTTTTATACTGAATGGGTGTGTAAGCCAAAAGAACACAATGCTTTAAGGCTTCATTTTCTACTTGAAGATAATCCCTCATTATCTCAAAGAATTATTGACCGTTACAAGTCAATGTATACGGGCGTTTTCTATAACAGATATATTCTCGGCGAATGGTGTGTAGCAGAAGGTCTTGTGTATGACTTTGGTGAGGACAATATTGTTGATGATATTCCTTCAAATGGTGAGTATTATATCAGCATTGACTATGGTACTTTAAATCCGTTTTCTGCAGGTCTTTGGTGTGTCTTGGGCGACAAGGCAACAAGAATAAAAGAGTTTTACTATGACGGCAGAAAAAAGGCAATACAACGAACTGATGAGGAATATTGTGACAACATAGATGAACTTGCAAAAGGTTATAATATCCGACAGATAATCGTTGACCCGTCGGCGGCATCGTTTATAACTGCTTTAAGAAAACGAGGTTATTCGGTGCGAAAAGCCAACAACGATGTTCTTGACGGAATAAGGCGAACTGCCGTATATCTTAAGAATGGCAATATAAAAATACATCGTTCTTGTGTAGATGCTATTGCTGAATTTGGCTTGTATCGGTGGGATGCTAAAGCAACCGCTGACACGGTCATAAAGGAAAATGACCACGCAATGGACGAAATAAGATATTTTGCTAACACGATTATGAAAAACAAGGTTAGCAAATCAACAAGCAATTACACACCGATTTTTATGTAACTTGGAGGCAGTTATGATAAAAGATAGTGGCGAAAGAACACAGTTTTATGATGCTGAAGGAAAACCTACGGCAGTAAGGGATATGCACGAAGGCAAGGGCAGATTTGACCTCTTGCCGATGTGTGTTTTAATGCGACTTGCAAAGCATTACGAAAACGGCTCTAAAAAATATGGTGACAGAAATTGGGAGAAAGGTATTCCTGCACACAGTTATGTTGACAGTGCTTTTCGTCACCTTGTAAAATATATGGACGGATGGGATGATGAAGACCATCTGATTTCAGCAATTTGGAATTTATGCGGTCTTGCATGGACGGAGGAGAAAAGACCGGATTTAATTGATATACCTTCAAGAACGGAGTGATTGACATTAAGACCTATCAAGACCTTTTGGATGTAGGACAGAACGAAAAAAAAAGAATGGATTTTGTGTTGTCTGCTATCCAGGAACACAAGCAGAGTGAAGACTACAAGTTTGCAGAAAGTGCCGAAGACTATTACAATGGTGAAAACACGGATATTTACAAGTTTGAAAAGGTAATATACGATTTTCAAGGCAAGGCACATAAGGATATGTACTCTGCAAACCATAAGATTTCAAGCAGTTTCTTCGGCTTTGCAGTTGACCAAGAAGTGAGTTATCTTTTAGGTAACGGTGTTACTTTTGGTGACAATGCCACAAAAGACAAACTCGGCAAAGATTTTGACATCAAGATTAAGGACTTGCTTGAAAATGCAGAAATTGCAGGTAAATGTTTTGCTTTTTGGAATAACGGACATTTAGAGGTTTTCCCTCTTATCTCACACGGAGATGTTCCTGCTTTTATTCCGCTTTACGACGAAGAAGACGGAGCATTAAAGGCGGGCATCCGTTTTTGGCAACTTGACGAAACAAAACCTTTAAGAGCGACCTTGTATGAGTTAGATGGATATACAGAATACATCAAGAGAAAAGACAAGGACACCGAAATTTACGAGGACAAGCGTCCTTATGTTTTAAAAGTTAAGTCAAGCAAAGCTGACGGAGATATTATATATGGTGGTGAAAACTATCCTTCTTTCCCTATTCTTCCCCTCAAGTACAACAAAAGAGGTAAATCAAGGCTTTGTGGAAAGAAAAACACAGTAAATGCCCTTGACCTTGCAACATCAAATATGATTAACAATGTTGATGAAGGAAATCTCATTTATTGGGTATTGACAAACTGTGGCGGTATGAATGACCTTGACGATAGAAAATTTTTAGAGCAGTTAAAGACTTCTCATATCGTTCACGCTGACGGTGATGACGGAGCAAAAGCAGAGCCTCACAGTATCGAAGCACCTTATGTTGCAACAAAAGAAGCAATCGAGATATTGAATAGAAAATTATACACAGATTTTCAATGCTTCGATGTTGCGAATGTTTCAGCAGGCAATCAAACTGCTACGGCAATAAGAGCAAGTTATGTTCCCCTTGACTTGTTAGCCGACAAAACCGAAATGCAGGTAACAGACTTTATTCTGCGACTGCTTGAATTTCTCGGCATTGATGACAAGCCATCATACACAAGAAATCAGATTATAAACAAAAAGGAAGAAACGGAAACAATTCTTCTGCAGAGTGAGTATTTTGATAACGAATACACAACAAAGAAACTTCTCACAATCAATGGTGATGCAGATATGTATGACGAAATGATAAAGATAAGAGATGCTGAAGAGGTTGAGAGATTTACACCGACAGAGCCTATTGTAGAGGAGGTTGTTGAAATTGTTTGATGTAACAAATAACACAATCACACTTACAAGGGGAGATTATGCAGAATTAGACGTTTCTTTGTACAATCAAGACGAAACACCTCATATATTGACCGAGAGTGAAACCTTAACACTTTCTGTCAAGAGAAAAACAACGGACATAACACCGATTTTTCAAAAGGTGCTTAAGCAAGGTGATGAACTTCTTTTTGTGTTTCTTCCCGAAGATACAAAAGACTTGGCTTTCGGTACATACAGATATGACGTTGAGTTTAACACTGCTGACGGAAAACCCGACACGATTATCACCCCACACGATTTCATTATTGGCGAGGAAGTGACTTGATGAACGGAAAATTAACAGCCACACTTTCGGCAAGAGGGCGTTTAAAAGCCACTTTATCAAAGGCAATAGAAAGAGTAGAGCCGACAATAAAACCGATTGAAATCACCAAAAACGGAGAATATTCAGTGCCTGCAGGTGTTCACGGCTTCAATCCTGTAAAAGTTGATGTTCCACTTCGTTACGAGGAAGGCTATGAAGACGGCTATCAGGCAAGTCAGGACAGTATAACCCTTCAAGAAAAGACAATCACCGAAAACGGCGAAGTTGTCACAGATGAAGGCTTCACGGGTATGTCAAAGGTTATCGTTGCTGTACCGATAAAAGAAAAACAAGAAAAGACAGTTGAAATCACCGCAAACGGCACAGTTGAAGTTGTCCCCGATGAAGGCAAAACGCTTTCAAAGGTGACGGCAAATGTTGCGGTAAATCCTACCGATGTAGGAAAGCCGTACATTGATACGAGTAAAATGACGAGTTTTGCCGATTTTTTTCGTTATAACACATCATTAGTTAGCGAAGTTGATAAACTCGATACAAGTAACAGTACGAGTTTTAGTGGTATGTTTTATGGTTGCAAAACTTTACAGTCATTTCCCACGTTTGACACAAGTAATGGTACGAATTTCGGCAGTATGTTTTATAATTGTGGCGACCTCACAACAATACCGCCACTTGATACAAGTAAGGGTACGGATTTCAGCGGTATGTTCTATGCTTGTTTTAGTTTAAAATCAATACCGCCACTTGATACAAGTAATGGTACGAATTTCGGCAGTATGTTCTACAACTGTATTAACATTGCGACTATACCTCTGCTTGACACAAGCAATGGTACGACTTTCAGCAATATGTTTCAATACTGTGGCGCCCTCACAACAATACCGCTACTTGATGTGCATAAAAGCGCATATTGTCATAACCTATTTAACGGTTGCACCTCACTTGAAACAGTATCACTGACAATATCCAAAGCACCTTTTCAAACCACCACTTTTCAAGGCTGCACCGCCTTAAAAAACATTACAATCGGCGAAGGTTGGGCGGTAAATATTTACCTGCACTATTCAAACAATCTTACGGTTGAAAGCCTTCACGGAATGATTGAAAACCTCGCAGACCTTACAGGAAAGACGGCTAAAACATTCCAAATCGGTGCGACAAACCTTGCAAAGATTGATGAAGAACATATCAATATGCTTAAAGCAAAAAATTGGAATTATTCATAAGGGGGCATTGTTATGGGTTTACCAATAATTGAACACGCAACAGTAAACTCTACCGATTATGGCAGAGTTGAAATTGCAATGAATGACGGCTATGTTTTCTATGACAAAGACAATTATAGCCAACTTACAGACGAGGAAGGCAATCCAAGAGAGCCTATACCCGAAGAAATCTCATACTTCCGTTATGGTGTTTTTGCACCCGACACAGATTTTGAAAATCGTATTGTTGTTGTTGACGAAACAACGATAAATGCAGAACAGATATTTTAAAAAAAATGAAAGGATGATTTTTTGTGAAGGAATACAAAGCAAGGCTTGATGCACCAAGTACAAGCAACAAGTATTACAAGCGAACAACCGACGGCGGTGTCAACAAGTGTAAATATCCTCTTCCGAATTGTGTTTTTTACGCTTGGGGTAGATTTTATGAAATCCTCGAAACATCCCCAAATCTGTCGAGGGGTGATGCTGAAAATTGGTATGATTACACAACAGATGGCTACGATAGAGGACAGTCGCCCAAGTTGGGGGCAGTAATCTGTTGGAGAAAGGGCAAGGCGTTCAATGGTAGTGACGGATATGGTCACGTCGCTATTGTCGAAGCCATTCGAGAAAACGGAGACATAGTGACTTCCGAAAGTGTTTACGGCGATGAACGTTTCCGCACAAGAACATACACAAAAGAGTCGGGATACGCTCTTAAAAATCACGTTTTCCAAGGCTTTATTTATCCTCCTGTTGAATTTACCGACAAGGTTTACCTCAAAGGTGACTACCGAGTAACAGATGCATCACTTCTCAATGTAAGAACAGGTCCGGGTATAGACTACCGCAAAAGGACATACAAAGAATTCACAAGAAACGCACAGAAACAGATTTACGAACTTGTTCGCTACAAGGCTGACGGATATGTAATGGGCGTTGAGTTTACAGTTTCCGAAGTAAAAGACAATTGGGGCAAAACGCCTTCAGGTTGGGTTTGCCTTGATTATTGTACAAAAATTTAAAGGAGAAATAAATTATGGAAAATTTTAATTTTACGCCTATTTTTGAAGCAATTATAACTATTGTTTCACTCGTTCTTACGGGTATTGTAATTCCTTATATCAGACAAAGAATAGGCGAAGAAAAAGCCGAAAACCTTAAAAAGTGGGTATCTGTCGGTGTAAAAGCCGCCGAGCAGATGCACGGTAGTAAAACGGGTCAGCAAAAGAAAGAATATGTTATTTCTTTCCTCAATTCAAAAGGAATTAATTTTAATGTTGATGAAGTTGAAGCACTTATCGAAGCCGAGGTATTTAAAATCACAAACATCAAGGAGTAATTAACTATGGCGGACAAGGCGCACATTTTGACCGATAAGAAGTTGGAAGAAATGGAAAGGCATTTGTCTGCCATTTATTCCGATGCCCAAAAGGATATACAGAAAAAGGCTGATGAATATTTTGATAAGTTCAAGAAAGCAGACGAAGAAAAGCGGAAACTTGTTAAGCAAGGCAAACTGACCGAGGATGAATACAAAACTTGGCGACAGAATAAAATTATGTACGGCAAGAGATTTACTGCTATGAAAGAAGATGTCGCAAAGCAATTACTGAATGTCAATCAAACTGCAACGGCTTATATTAACGGAGAATTGCCCGAAGTTTACACGCTGAATTATAACGCTTTGGCTGAAACCGTTGACAGTGTAGGTGGTTATTCGTTCACTTTGACGGATAGAGACACAGTAAAACACCTCGCCACAACAGATACAAGCCTTTTGCCGTTTCGTGAGTTAGACCCTGCAAAAGATATTCCGTGGAATATGAAGAAAATCAACGGTCAAGTTTTGCAAGGGATAATTCAAGGTGAAACCATACCAAAAATATCAAAAAGAATAATGAATGTTCAAGAAATGAACAAAGACGCCGCTATTCGTTCTGCTCGTACCATTGTCACAAGTGCTGAAAACAAAGGAAGAATGGATAGTTATGAACGAGCAACAAAAGACGGCATAATTCTTGAAAAGTTTTGGATTGCTACAGCAGGCAAGAGAACAAGAGATTGGCACGCTCAAGCAGGCAACGATTACCCAAGAGATAAAAGTATTCCCGTTGACGAGCCTTTTATCGTTGACGGTGAAAAAATGATGTTTCCCGGGGATGCTTCGTCCGCTTCGGGACACAACCTTTACAACTGCCGTTGTAGTATGGCAAGTGTGGTTAAAGGGTTTAAAAAGGCACAAGTTGAAAGGGTTATGGAACAACTTGAGAAAAATACCGTTCAAACAAGTGGATTTGCACAGGCACAAACAAAGAGTGAATTAAATCAACGATTATCACAAGCAACAGGAAGTAACGCAGATTTTTCACGAATGGATTTAAGCCTTGCAAACGAATATTTGGAAGGCTTTGAAAGTTTTTATGATGAATATCCTGCTTTGCGTGGGTTTGTTCAAAAAATAGACACTAATGTTCCAAACGAAGCGACTGGTGCATATGAGAAGCGGAGTAGTTATACCGCCGACTTTAAACATAAAATATTTAATTCGGTCTCTTTGACATCACGATATAGTGCAGATGATTTTCATAAAATCTTGGATAGTAGCATTAGCAAAGGTTTTCATTTTCAAGGTATGACACCACAAGGATTAGCAAAGCACGAATGTACGCACGCACTCGATAATTTGATTGGAAACACAAGAAAAGGATATGTAAAAAATGGAAAGTTTGTTCCTCTTGAAGGGACAATATCACAAAATGCATATAATCAAAGTGTTGCTTCTGAAATTCTTGACGAAGTTAGGGCAGAAAGATATGATGAATGGTTGACAGGGTATTTTGACGATGTAAAATATCTTGGCGATTATGCTATGACCTCCGATAAAGAAATGTTAGCACAATGTATCGCTTATGAAACAAGCGGACAAACTCATCCGTTTAGTGCAGAAGTAAAGAAAAGGTTTGACAAAATTTACAAGGAGGTTTTAGAGTGAAAATAACCATTGAAAGACCGAGTTTTATGGATACTCCATATTTTTATATTGATGATTTTGGTTGGCATATAAAAGATAACGCTCCTGAAAAAATCAAAAAGGAATTTGCCGAATATATGAGGAATGTTGAAAAATGAGTTACACAACCAAAGACAACACAAAAGAGGTTTTATCGGCTCTTGACAAAGCCATTGAGCGAGGACTTGAAGCAATAGGGTTGACGGCAGAGGGACACGCAAAGGAAGACCCGAATATGCCCGTTGATACAGGTCTTGCGAGAAACAGTATTGCACACGCATTGAGTGGCAAAGAAGCAAGTATCAGCGAATATGAGGCAGATAAAGGTGACGGAAAAGGCTCTTATAGCGGTACTGCACCGAATGACAAAGACACAGCGGTTTACATCGGCTCAAATGTGGAATATTTTCCATATATTGAGTTAGGCAGTCCTACCATATCAGCTCGTCACGTTCTTAAAAGAGCCGCCACGGAACATACAGATGAATACAAGAAACTAATGCAAGACAATATGAAAAATGCTTGATTGTGTCAATTTGACAAAAAAATAGCGTTGTGGTAAAATATGTAGTATAAATAATTAAACATCCGTGAATGGATGCCGTGAAAGGAAATTATTATGGCTGAATTTGACAGAAAAGCTTTAAGAAAAATTTTTGAAGATGCTGAAATTGAAGTACCAAAAGACGTTTTGGGTCAGATTTGCAATCTTCATACAACAAGTAATGAGGACTTAACCGAAAGTGTTAAAACCCTCAAAGCAGACCTTGAAAAGGCTGAACGTGAACGTGATACCTACAAGGCAAAAGCACCCAAAGAGGGTGAAGAAACCGTCTTAAAAGAGGACTATGACAAACTCAAAAAGGAATACGAAGATTACAAGGCAGATGTTAATGCTAAAAACACACGCTCCGAAAAGGAAAACGCCTTTCGTGAACTGTTAAAGTCGGTTGGTGTGAGTGAAAAGCGACTTAACGCTATTATCAAAGTTTCCGATATTGACGGTCTTGAACTCGACAAGGACGGTAAAATCAAAGATGCAGACAAGCACACCGAAACTGTGAAAACAGAGTGGGCGGATTTCATTGAAACTACCACTACACAGGGTGCTAACACTGCAAATCCCCCTGCTAATACAGGCAAGGGAGCAAAATCCAAAGAAGAAATTTACAAAATGGAAAACGGTAGATATGTTCTTTCTGCAAGTGAAAGACAGGCAGAATTAGCAAAACTCTATCAATCCGAGAAAGGTGATTAAAAATTATGGCAGGCGTAACTGTTACTACTGATTTCACAGTTGAAGCAAGAAGAAATGACTTTGTAACCTCTTTTGCACAGAATTGGAATGCCCTTCGTGAGATTATGGGTATTGCAAGACCTATCAAGAAACAGCCCGGTACTGTTCTTAAGTCCTATAAGGCTACTCTTACTCTCGAAGACGGCAATGTTCCCGAAGGTACAGAAATTCCCCTTTCAAAGGCAAAGGTTGTAGAGGTTGCACACGCTGACCTCGCTATCAAGAAGTACGGCAAAGGCATCACTATTGAAGATGTTGACAAGTACGGTGAGGAAGTTGCTATTGAACTTACTGATGAAGCATTCCGCAACGAGCTTCTTGGTGAGATTATGGGCGAATTTTACGAATTTGCTCTTACAGGCACACTTAAGCCCGAAGGTGCAACAGATTTTCAGAGTGCCGTCGCTCTTGCAATCGGCTCTGTTAAGAACAAGTTTAAGACAATGAGAAAAGACGGCTCAAGAGTTGTTGTTTTCGTAAACACTCTTGATGCTTATAAGTATCTCGGTGTTGCAAGCATCGGTACACAGACCGCTTTCGGCATTGAATACCTCAAGTCCTTTATGGGTGCTGAAACAATGATTCTTGCAGGTGATGACGATATTCCCAAGGGTACTGTTGTTGCTATTCCTGTAAACAATATGGTTGACTATTATGCAGACCCCTCAAACAGTGGCTTTGCAAAAATGGGTCTTCGTTATACTGTTGATGCTGACGCTCCTATGCTTGGCTTTGCAGTTGAGGGTGACTATTCAACAGCAACAGGTCTTAACTGGGCTATTATGGGTCACAAGCTTTGGGCTGAATACCTTGATGCTATTGCTGTTATCGCTCTTGGTGCAGGTGCATAATGTACCGAGTAATCGAATACTTTGAGGATTTGCAAGACAACGGACAGCCTTACAATGTGGGTGATGTGTTTCCAAAAGGGGACAAGAAGGTCACAAAGGAAAGGCTGAACGAACTTGCAACCGATAAAAATAGACGGCATATCCCCTTGATTGAAAAGGTTGATGAACCGAAAATTGAAAAGCCTATCAAAAAGGCAAATAAAAAAGCGGCAAATAAAGCCGAATAATAAGAGGCGGTGAAAGTGAATGTTAGATGAAATTCTTGCGGAAATTCGCAATTACTTTGTTGTGAAAGTTCACAGCGGAGATTTTGAGGTCATCGGTGGCAGGCTTTCACCGCTTGACTTTTTGCAGAACGGACAATATTTCCGTATTGTTGGCTCTGTGATGAATGACGGTGTTTATCGGTATCCTTATTCGGGATTAACCGATGAAACATTCAGCGGTGAAATATGGGCGTTAGCGGTGCCTCCTACGCTGATTGCCCTTGCCGCTGACATAGAAGAATATGAGAAAAAAGCAAAGGAAACAGTTTCCCCTTTTACTTCCGAGAGTTTTGGCGGTTATTCTTACACGAAAGCAACTGACAGCAACGGCTCTCCGTTGTCTTGGGAAAAAGTCTTTGCGAAAAGGCTCAACAAGTGGAGGAAAATATAATGAGTTTGCTTGAAAATGCATTTGAAGATGTTATGCTTTATGAAAAAGTCCGCAGACCTGACGGGGAAGGCGGTTTTTTCGTTGAATGGGTAGAGGGTGCAACATTCAAAGCGGCAATAACATTTGACAATTCTTTACAAGGCAGAAAAGCACTTGCGGAAGGCGTTAAGAATGTCTATACCATAACAACAAAGAAATCTGCTATGCTTGATTTCCACGATGTTATTATGCGAATTGCTGACGGTAAGATATTCCGTATCACTTCTGACGGCGACGATAACAAGACACCGAAAAGCGCCACACTTGATATGAGGCAAGTTTCTGCCGAAGAATGGAGTTTACCGATATGACAAAAGCAAGTGCATTATATAACTTTTTTTCTTCTTTCGGTATAGAGGCTTATGAAGAAACTCTTGTACCGACGGGAGAAGAAGCGCCCAAATTTCCGTATTTAACCTATCAGCTTGTAACTGACAGTTTTGACAACGAAGTGCTTATACCCGTTTCTCTATGGTATCGTTCCGAGGCTTCTCTTTTGGCTCTTAACACAAAGACCGATGAAATCAGCCAAAGAATAGGCAGAGGCGGTGTATTCCTTGATTGTGACGGTGGTAAAATATGGATAAAAAGAGGCTCACCCTTTGCACAGACAATGAGTGACCCCGAAGATAAAACAATAAGACGAAAATATATCAATATCACAGCAGAGTTTTTAACTGCTGATTGATAGAAAGGAAACAAACTATGTGGAGTGCAACAAAAATTACGGCAGATGCCGCTGAAAAAATGCAGGTCAATGCAGGTCTGTTACTCAACAAATTTGATGTGACAAATCCCATTGAACCCGTAGATGCAGACATTGTTTGCGAAACAACAGGTGATTTTTCAATCACTTGCACACCCGAAACACAGGATTTCTTTGAAGACGTAAACAATGCCCCGACAAACACACTCGAAGGCAAGAGAATTACAGGTTGGACTTGTGGTCTTGGCGTAACAGCTCTCTCGATTACTGACGAAACGCTTGCTCTTTCTCTCGGTGCTTATGAAGAAACCGAAAACGGCGGAATCAGACCGAGAAAAACATACAATGTTGAGGATTTCAAGGGTCTGTATTGGATTGGTGATATGATTGACGAAAACAAGCTTTTTGTCGTTGTTATGGATAACACCGTATCAACAGGTGGTCTTTCTTTCACATCAACCAATAACGGCAAGGGCGGTCTCGCTCTTACTCTCACACCTCACGTAAGTGCAAAAGAACTTGATAAAGTTCCTATGGCTTTCTACATTCTTGAAAAGGTTGACGGAGAATAATTTTATTTTTAGGAGGATATTAAAAAATGAAATTTCTTTTTGATTGTGAAGATGAAATCTTACTCCCTCGTATGTATGCTTTAATTGACGAAATAAAGCCTTTTATTGACACGATGAAAAGTATTGATATTGATGAAGAAAAGGTTGAAAATAGCAAAATTGGAGCTTTTAAAGCTATCGCAGAAAAGCTTATGGTTAAAGCACCAAAAGAAACAAGCAAAATGCTTTCAAAACTGTGGGTACTTGAAGGAGAGGAAAAAGCTCCTAATGCAATTGCCACAATGTCAGCGATTTTTAAGAGTGAGGTAGCGATAGATTTTTTTACTTCTGCGCTTCCTTCTCTGCTTCAGATTTCAAACGCTTTCTTGCCTCAGTTGACATTCAAAAAGTAAAAATCTTCGGTTGGGGGTATGCAAAAGATACTTGCATATCCCTTTTTAAAAAGGAACAAGAAGAGGAAGCATATAAAAGCTATATAGCCGATTGTTTGAAAATTATATCAGAAAACACGGCTAAATCTGTCGGCGGTAGTTATATAACTGTCCGTTGGTCAGATGTAAAAAATCCTAAACCACAAATTGAACAAAAACAAGGCGAAGCAAAGGAAAGGATATGTTCCAAACTTCGCTCATAGGTGGTGAATAAATGAATTTATTTGAACTATTTGTAAAGGTCGGTGTAAAAGACGAAGCAAGTAGTGCTCTTTCTAACATAACAGGAAAACTTGGTAATGGTTTGAAAACGGCGGCAAAGGTCGGTGTTGCGGCTGTAAGTGCGGCATCAGCAGGTATTGTTGCATTGACAAAACAAGCTGTTGAAAGTTATGCCGAATATGAACAACTTGTTGGCGGTGTCGAAACTCTTTTCAAAGATAGTGCACTAAAAGTCCAAGGTTATGCAGACCGAGCCTATGAAACTGCCGGATTATCTGCCAATGAATATATGGCAACAGTCACAGGTTTTTCTGCTTCGCTTTTACAAAGCTTGGAAGGTGACACAAAAGCCGCCGCAGATTATGCAGATATGGCAATTACAGATATGTCTGATAACGCAAATAAAATGGGTACATCAATGGAACTCATTCAAAACGCTTATCAAGGTTTCGCAAAACAAAATTACACGATGCTTGACAACCTTAAGCTTGGCTACGGTGGCACAAAGGAAGAAATGGAGCGACTTATAGAAGATGCGGCAGAGCTTGATAAGAGTATTGACGCAAACGATATGTCTTTTGCCAACATTGTAAAATCTATAAATGCAGTACAAAAAGAAATGGGTATTTATGGAACAACGGCGAAAGAAGCTTCAACGACAATTCAAGGAAGTGTTGCATCTGCAAAAGCTTCTTGGGAAAATCTTCTTACGGCTCTCTCTCAAGGGGATGCTTGGGACATACAAATCTATGTTGATAACTTTGTGTCAACTGTGGAAACTGCATTTGGAAATATTGCGCCCGTTATTCAAACGAGTTTAACAGGTGTAAGTTCGCTTATAAGCAAACTTTTTCCTCAAATTATAGGTCTTATTCCCGAAATAATAACAGACAATCTTCCTATAATTATAGAAGGCGCAGTTTCTATTATTGAATCTCTTGTTGAGGGACTTTCGGATAACAGCGAAAAGCTTATAGATTCAGCAATTTTAGTTTTGACAACACTTGCAACGGCTTTATTGGAAAACCTTCCTCAACTAATAACAGCAACGATAGAAATGGTTTCTGCATTAGCAAACGGACTTTCCGAACAACTTCCTACACTCGTCCCTGTTGCTATTGATGCAATAGTAACCATTGTAGGTGCATTGCTTGAAAACTTACCTTTACTTTTAGAAGCAGGTGTTTCTTTGATTTCTGGATTGATTGAAGGCATTGTTTCCTATTTTGAACCTCTTATAGAAGCGGCAACAGAAACCTTTAATCAGTTCAAAGATACAATTAAAAACAAAGTTTCAGAGATGGTCGAACAAGGTAAAAATGCCGTTCAAGAATTTATAAAAGGCATAAAAGACAAATTCTCTAATCTTGCCCAAGCGGGTGCAGAGGTTTTCCAAAAAGTCAAAGATGCGGTAAAAAACAAAATATCCGAAATAGCAATTGAAGGTAAAAACCTGATAAGTCAATTTATTTTGGGCGTTAAATCTTATTTTTCAAACCTTTCAAGTATAGGTAGCGAAATAATCAACCGAGTCAAATCAGCTATATCTTCAAAGGTAGGAGAATTTTACAGCATTGGTTCAGACATTGTTTCAGGTGTTTGGCAAGGTATTCAAAATGCAATCGGTTGGTTTACTTCAAGTGTATCAAGTTTCTTTTCAGGAATTGTTGATAGTGTTAAATCTACTCTTGGCATTGCATCTCCGTCAAAAGTTTTCGCGCAAATCGGTCGTTTTATGGCTGAAGGTCTCGGCGTTGGTTGGGACAAAGAAATCGGCAACGTACAAAAAGATATTGAAAATTCGCTTGATTTTGGCGAAGGATATATTGCTACATATGGTGTTGGAGAAAACCTTGACAACACAAACGCTTCATTAAGCAGAAATATAAATATCACTCAAAATATTTATGCACAGAAAAAATCAGCCGCACAACTTATGCAAGAAGCAAGGTGGCAGGCTCAAATGGGGGTGTTAGCAGTTGTATAATGCAAAAATCGTTACAAGCAACGGCATTGTGTTAAACCTTGGTTTTGAACACGGCATTGTATTTGATATAACTCCCCTTTCGGGAACTGACATTGATGTTTCTACTTCTCAAAGCTTTCAGCAGATAGGTGAGAGTGTCGAAAATTCGTCTGTGTTAGGTTTGACAAGGGAGATTTACGGTGTTATAATTGATAACGAAAAGACAACACAAGAAAAGCTTTTCAAGGTATTTTCTGCCTTCTCAAGCGGTAGGCTTTATGTTGGTGACAGATACTGTGACTTTGTTACAAGCAAAACGCCCTACATAAGCCGAGAGAAAAGCGGAAGACTGACTTTTATGACTGCTATATTTTGTCCTTATCCGTTTTGGCTTGACGAAAAGTTAAGCGAATACATTTTTGGCGGAATAACCCCTGCATTTTCTTTTCCTGTTATTTATGACAACCATAGATACAGCACAAGAAAGCCAATCGAAACAACAAACTGCCACAACAAAGGCAATGTTAAGCAAACAATGGAAATTGAATTTTCAACCTTTGCAAGTTCAATCGGTTTTGGTTTGAGGGACGATGCAACGGGAAACTTTATCAAAGTTAACGAGGAAATATCGGGCGAGGATAAGGTGATTGTCCGTCAAGAAAATGGAGAACTGAAAATCGAGCTGAAAAGGGATGGAGTCAAGTCAAACATTATCGGTAAACTTGCTGACAAGTCGACTTTGTTTGAGCTTCAAACGGGCGACAATATTCTGACTCCTTTTGCTGAAGAGGGCATTGAAAATCTCAATGTATATGTTAAGTTTAACCCTGCTTATACGGGAGTGATTGTATGATTATAAGTTTTTATGACAAAAATCTTGAACTAATAACCGTTATAAGCCGTTGGGTATCTCTTTTAGGGGTAAACACCTACAACACAATGGGAGCGTTTACCCTTGAAATGAGGAGCAATTCAAACATATCACGTTTGATGAAAGACTTCTTTTACTGTACCATTGACAACGATAACGAAAACCCATACATTGTTATGTCGGCACAGAGCGTTGACGGGAGTATTGTTTTCACGGGTTTTCCTTGCACTTATATCTTTTCAAAAAGAGCAAGCACGACTACCATAAAAAACGAAAACGCTGAACAAGCAATGAAAAGCCTTGTTGACGGAATGACTCCGTGGGATAATCTCACAACTGCTTCCGTTCAAGGCTTGACAGATGTTTTTGACAACCAAATTTCAGATAAGCAAGTGATTGAATACTTGCAAGGAATAGGTCAAGCAACAGATACAGGGTTTAAGGTATATAAAGAGGGCAAAAACCTTATTTTCAAGTGTTTTAAGCCTTCGGTCAATAACAATGTCAAGTATTCGACAAGCCTCCGTAACGTGGCAAATCTCGAATATTTCAAGAGTGACAATGATTATTATAATGTGGCTATTGTTGCAGGTGCAGGGGAAGGCTCAAGCCGAATTACTGTCACGGCTATGATTGGCAACCCTACGGGAACAGACCGAAGGGAATTGTATGTTGATGCACGAAACGAACAACCCAAAGAGGGCGAAACAACAAACGCTTATAAGCAGAGGTTGACTCAAATCGGTTTGCAGAAACTTACTGAAATGCTCAAAGTTGAAACTTTGCATTTTCTTGTCAAGGAAAGTGATGACGTAAAGCTCGGAGATATAATCAATGTGTCGCTTGATGAGTTTGACATCAGCGTTCAGGCAAGAGTTGTTGAAGAACAAATTTTAAACCAAAACAACACAACAGTACGGACAATAAGTGTCGGTACACCAATAAATATAAGGAGAATATAATATGTCTATAATTGCATATCCTCTTGAAGCGACAGAATACACCGCCGAAGATGTTCAAAGCTATTTATCCACAAGAACAAGCGGTGTTTATTCTGAAGATATAACATTTACGCCCGAAGGAATGACGGTTACTGTTTCACCTTTCCTTGCATGGTTTAACTACGCAAAATTTAAGGGTTGTTCTGTTGCGGTAACAGAGCCTGAAACTTTAAGTTTTTCACCTGCACACGCTGTTCTTGATAGAATTGACAGAGTAGCTTTAAGGATTGATTTTTCTCTCAATAAGGCTTATTTCACTATAATTGAGGGCGTTGCGTCATCTGCACCTGTCCCTCCCGACATAAGCAAAACAGAAGCGGTAAACGATATTTCACCGTTTTATGTCACAATAAGGGCAGGGGCGACAGAAATAACATCTGCTGACATTACAAGCACAATTCTTGACGAGTCTGTTTGTGGCATTATGCGTGACGGTGTGACGGGTATTCCAACATCAGAGCTTCAGTCACAAGTCGAGGCACTTCTTGTAAGGCTTCACGATGCCATTAGCGGAGTTGAAAGCGGCTCGGCTTTTATGATGGGCAATTTATATGACCCCGACAATAAAGCGAAGCCTGTTGCGTTTGCTGATGAAGCCTATAACATAGACGGAAGCGTTCCGACAACAAGTGAAACTGCACTTTTCTGCAAAGGATTAGCCTCGTTATTTTCGAATAATAACCTTTTCAAGTTAATTTCTCAATCACAAGACTCAACAGATTATAGGGCGGTTGTTGTTTATAAAAAAGAATACCTTCAAGACATTTCAAAGTCACTGTTATTCCAATCTGTAGAAAACGGCGGTGCAAAGCTTTATCAAATACACGGAGAACATAACAAGCCGTCGGGAACGTTTACAGGAGATGGCAACTCAATAAGAAACGTTGCTGTTGGTGGGTCTTCAAAAATGATAGCCTTGTTTGAAGCCGGTCAGGCATTCAGCGAAGTTTTATTTGTAACTTCGGGCGGTGCTGCAAGCAGTGCTTCAACATACAATCAAAACATAACGTTCCAAAACGGCGTGTTAACGTTAAAAAACACACAACAGGAATGGAACGCACCAAGTCTTGTATATAATTACATATCTTTTTAAGAGGTGATTGAAATGGATAACTTAAAAAAATACGAAACAAGAAGCGGTGTGCTTGGTGTAATATCCAAAGATACATTCGGTTTGTTCGGAGCAAGAGATATTCAGACAAATTCGTCTTGGTCGGTTAACCCTTACGGTGACAATTACGCAGTAATACCTTCAAACCTTATTGAAGATATTGTTGCCACTCGTGGATTTTGTGACATCGAATTAAACGAAGACGGCACAGAGGTGATTTCTTTTACACCGAAAGAAATTCCCGAAACCGTTTCAGTCAACAGACAGCCGACAATATTAGAACGATTGGTAGCCCTTGAAACGGCAATGCTTGAACAGATAGGAGTTGTGACAGAATGATTAACTTACTTGTAATACAGATTAAACTTGGCAAAATTACACTTGAACAAGTTCCCGAAAAATACAGAGAGGCAGTCAAGGAGAGGCTATAATGGCAGTAACACACGAAGATATAACAGAACTTAAAAAGGTTTTTGATGACCGATATGTGCAAATATCCGACTGCGATAATGTGCAACAGAAGTTCAATAGCAAGTTTGCCAACGATGACAAGCGTATTGATTTGCTTATAAATCAGCAAAAAATCAATAATTGGTTGACTTTAGCTATTGCAGGTGGTATTATAAGCCTTGTGATAAAAGTGTTTTTAGGAGGCTAATACTATGTCAAAAACTTGTAACGGTTGCGGAAGCGACAAAACACCAGAAAACGTCCCTTATCTTGTTCACGAGGGGGACATGTCAAGGCTTGAAAGACAACTGAAAAGACTTTGGATTGTCATTCTTGTTCTTATTTTTCTTCTCGTCGGCTCAAACTGTGCGTGGATAGTGTACGAAAACAGCTTTGAAGAAGTTGTTATCACTCAAGAAAATTCGGATGGGTATAACAACTACATTGGCAACGACGGAGATATTACAAATTAAAAAAACAAAAACTATTGCTTTATTATTCAAATTGTGATATAATATAGCAAAGAGGTGATTAGTTTTGGAAATTTGGAAAGACATTAAAGGCTACAACGGAAAATATCAAATCAGTAATATGGGTAATGTTCGTTCTTTTTCTAAGTGGAAAAAAGGTGAACATCTTAAGGGTGGAAAATGTGGAAACCCAGGCCCATATATGTATGTTAATTTGGTTGGTTCGGGCAGAAAAGACGTAAAAACGTTTTATATTCATAGGCTTGTTGCAAAGTATTTTGTGGACAACCCCAACGGATACAACGAAGTAAACCACATTGACGGAAACACACTGAATAATAGGTTTGATAATTTAGAGTGGTGTGTTCATTCTTACAATATGAAACACGCGTTTGATAACAATTTAATATCCCATGATTTTGAAAAAGGTAAAAAAAATAAGAACTCTAAACCCGTTATTCAAAAAACAAAAGACGGTAAAATAATAAAAGAGTGGGAAAGTGTTAATCAAATTCAACGCGAAACTCAATATTTAGCAAGTAGCATTTTTTGTTGTTGTAATCACAGAAAACATTATAAAACAGCTTATGGCTATGTATGGGAGTATGTAAATGGCGAAACAAACAATAGTGATAAGAAGAAAAAAGACGACCAAAAGTAAATCAGGCACACAATACAAGACTTGCCCCCATTGTAAAGGGCAGGGCAGAGTCAAGAAATGAGGGTGATATATGTTTTTACCCGATGAAACACCCATTATTTTCAAAACAAAAAGAGAACTGCCGTATGTTGACATTTATTTTATTCACGATGTTCACTATGGCAGTGAACTCTTTGATAACAAAAAGTGGGAAGGTATTAAGAATAAAATCCTTCAAGACGATAAGGCATTTGTCTGCTTTGTCGGTGACCTTATGGAAAATGCCTTGCCGAACAGTAAAAGCGATATGTTCAGTCAAAAATATTCTCCTGCAGAGCAGAAAGAATGGGCGATTGAACAGTTAAAGGCTTTCAAAGACAAAACTATTGCAGTTGTGCCGGGAAATCACGAATACAACAGAACAACAAAAATGAGTGGTCTTTATCCCCTTTATGACTGTTGCTTGCTTGCAGGTATCGGTGACAAATACCGAGATACTATTGCTTTTATTGACATCGGTGTGGGTATATCCAAAAAGAACTCAAAAAAGCAAGTGCATTATTTCGGCCAAATTCAGCACAAAGCAAAGGACATCAAGGCCGTTCATTCTTCGGATTATACTGACGGAATTGATTTCTTTGCAAGTGGTCACGACCACGAAGCCAAAGACAAGCCGAGGGCAAAACTTGTCTTTGATAAGCATAACAAAGTAATATTCAAAAGAAACATTGAATGTATCAACTGTGGCTCTTTCTGTTTCTATGGTGGCTATGGCTCAAAAGGTGCATACAGACCACAGAGCGATAAGATGTATATGCTCCGTCTGTTCAGCGGTGAACACCGAATGGAAACAACGGGATTTTATGTGTGAGGTGATTTAATGGTAGTTTATGTTGCCCATTGCTATGGTGGTAAAAAGGAAAATTTTGACCGTGCAAAGAAAATCACTCACGATTTGCAGATGAAAGACCCGAAAAACTGCTATATTTGCCCTTTGTTAGCCTTTTCTCACTTGAACTATAATGAGATAGGGTATGACGAAGAACTTGAAATATGCCTTGATTTGCTAACATTATGCGATAAGTTGATTGTTGCTTCAAAAGTCAGTGAAGGTGTTTTCCGTGAAATTGACCTTGCCAAAGAATGCAATATGGAGGTTGAATATCTTGAACTTGAATGATAGCAACCTTTCACGAAGCCAAATTGAAAATCTTATCTATGAATGGATTTTCAACAAAAGGCACAGGGACATCTTGATTGACAGACTACTTGACGGATTAACCTATCAACAAATAGCGGAAAAGTATGATATTTCCATTCAACAGGCTCAAAATATTATTTACAAAGCACAAGAAAAACTTTTCAAACATTTGTATTGACTTTTAGATTTTGTTGTGGTAATATATTCATACACTCAATATCTTTTTGTTTTCCCATATCCTTTATTTTTTTTCATTATGCACATCCTTTCGGAGCAGACCGCTTGACCGTAAAGTCAGGCGGTTTTGCTTTTGTGTAAAAATTAAATAAAAGTTAGATAAAAATTAGGCTTTCACTTGCTTGTGAAGGCTTTTTCTTTTTGTTATGCTTTGATTATGGAAAATGTAAAATCTAACTCAAAAAACTATCTTGACTCTTATGACAATGAAGCTTTCGCACCGCAGGAATTTGAGGGCTATGAGGTTGAGCAAAAACCCAAAACAAGTGAAATTATAAAGAGGGTGAAATATGATGTGGCAAGAATACAACCCAAACCCAATAGGAATTCGTGTAGGTGATTGTGTTGTAAGGGCAATCAGCAAGGTGCTTGACCAAGATTGGGAAACAACCTTTGTTGCTCTTTGTCTGCAAGCTCTAATGATGTGCGATATGCCATCAAGCAATGCCGTGTGGGCGACTTACCTTCGGCACAAAGGCTTCAAAAAGCGGATAATTCCCGACACTTGCCCCGAATGTTACACCGTTAAAGATTTCTGCGAGGAACACCCTCAAGGCAGATTTGTTCTCGGCACAGGCAAACACGCTGTCGCAGTTGTTGACGGAAACTGCTTCGATGCTTGGCACAGTTTGAACGAAACACCGATTTATTACTTTGAAAAGGAGTGCTAAACAATGGCTTACAACCCTTATTACAATTCTAACCCTTATTTTCAGCAACAGCCTAACTTTTACGGCAACGGAGCAATGCCTGATATGTTAAATCAACAGAAAATGCAGTATCAGCAAATGCCGCAACAGACAATGCCGACACAAGCAGACCCGATGTTGTGGGTTTTAGGACAGACGGAAGCGGAAAGTTACCCCGTTGCACCGAATAACACGGTAACTTTGTGGGATAAAAACAATCCTACGATTTACATTAAATCTGCAAATGCTCAAGGTGTTCCGTCAATAAGAATACTTGATTTTGTTGAGCGTGTCCCCAATGGCTCAAAAACGCCCACAGAACACACTTGTAAATGCGGCGATAACTTTGTCACAAAAGAACAGTTCAAGGCTTTAGAAGGCAAATTTGACGAAATTAAAGGTATTGTAGACGGAATAAAAGCGAAACCCTCAAAATTAACAAAGGGAAAGGATGAAGAGTAATGGCAAATCCTCTTTTTAATCAGTTTGGCGGCAATCAGAACAACCCTATGTCACAGTTTATGGGTGAATTTAAAAGGCTTCAGCAGACAGTTGCTAACCCCCGTAAAGCGGTTGAAGACCTTTTGCAGTCAGGGAAAATGACACAACAGCAATTCAACCAACTTTCCCAAATGGCAAATCAGTTAACGGGAAGAAAATAACAAAGGCTTTAATCAAGAGCGTACGGCTTGATTTAGCATATATTTTTAAAATATGAAAGGAAATAAAATTATGAGTTATACTACAGAATGTATGACACCTGCCGATATTGCGGCTGTCACAAGAAACAACAATAATGACGGTTTTGGCTTTGGCGGCGACGGTGCTTGGTGGATTATCATCCTCCTCCTCTTCGGTTGGGGCGGTCGTGGTTTCGGCTTTGGCGGTGGCTACGGTGCAGGTCAGGGCGGTTGCGGTTCTCCTTGTGCTACACAGGCAGACCTTGCCGCAGGCTTCAACAATTCAGCCGTTCTCAACAACCTTGACGGAATTGAAAATGCTCTCTGTCAGGGCTTCAACGGTGTTAACACAGCACTCCTTCAGGGTTTTGCAGGTGTTGACAATGCAGTTTGCACTCTTGGCTACAATATGCAGGGCGGTTTCAACGCTCTCGGTCATCAGATTTCTGATTGTTGTTGTCAGACACAGCGTGCTATTGATAGAGTTGCTTATGAAAATCAGGCAAACACTTGTGCTCTTCAGAACACAATCAACGGCACAACAAGAGACATCATCGAAAATGCAAATGCAAACAGCAGAGCAATTCTCGACTTCCTCACACAGGATAAGATTGCGACTCTTACCGCTGAAAATCAGAGCCTTAAGTTCCAGGCTTCACAGACAGCACAGAACGCATTCATTCAGGCAAATCAGGAAGCACAGACCGCAGAACTTATCCGCAGACTTGGTGCCGATTGTCCTCAGCCTGCTTATGTTGTTCAGCCCCCTCAGCCTGTTACATTCCCCACAAATTGTTGTGGCACAGTAAACTACGCTTCAAACGGCTGTGGCGGTTGTGGCAGTTTCTAATCGAATAATTAACTACTTTTCGCCCCGTGCGGAATGTTCGGCTTGATTGTCGATAATGTTTAAGCGGTGGGGTAATAATCTCACCGCTATTTTATTTTGAAAGGAAAGATTTATATTATGGCAGTTGAATATTCATACCCTCTTGTACAGACCGTTGCCGATGATGAAAATGTTCTTTTTCTCAACGGTAACAGATGTTGCAAAAAGGGTCTTATTATGCACAATGACAGTTCCGGTGTTTTCCGTGTCAAAGGTGTTTCTAACTGTTGCAAAACCATTTACAAGGTGCATTTTAACGCTAATATCGCAGTAAGTGCAGGTGGTACAGTTGGTGAAATTAGTGTGGCACTTGTTCAAAATGGTGAAGTTTTACGCAACGCGGTTGGCACAGTTACGCCCACAGTCGCAGAGGCGTTTTTCAATACAGGATTCGAGACCTTTATTGAATTGCCCTGTGGTTGCTGTGACACTATATCAGTAAGAAACATTAGCGACACACCAATAGATGTTATCAATGCAAACATCGTCATTGACCGTGTTGCTTGAGAAAGGAGCAAAACAAAATGCATAAAATCAAAGAAAAACTTATGGATGAACTCTATGAGGTAGAGGATAAAATGAAAAAGGCGGCAGGCGGAAAGGTTTCTGCAGGTGACCTTGAATATATCCACAAACTCACAGACACCATAAAAAACATCGACAAGATTGAAATGCTTGAAGGTGACGAAGGCTATTCCGAGGACGGTCACTATATGGGTGAAGGTCGCATTTACGGCACTTCTTACGATGACGAAATGTCTTATGCAAGAGGCAGAGGCAGAAACGCAAAGCGTGACAGTATGGGAAGATATTCCCGTGATATGATGCATCACGATGATATGTCTTATGAGCGTGGAGCTTCTTATGCTCGTGGCGGTAGAGGTGGTCGCAGAGGCGGTTACTCTCGTGCTGATGCAAAGGAAGAAATGATTGAAAAGCTTGAAGATATGATGCACGAAGCCGAAACACCGAAAGAGCGTGAAGCAATCAAGCGTTGCATTATGCAGATTGAGAATGACTGATGATTACCCGAAAAGAGATTGACGAAGCCATTCAAGAGGTCGAGGGGCAGATGAGCAATTATAACGATTGTCAAAAGTTGGCAACTTTCCTCACCTTGAAAGATTTGCTTTACCCGAAATATAGACAATATATTGAAACTGTCACCGAAACCGTTGTTGAGTACGAGGGTGCAACAGAGTTTTCGAACATTGTTAACGGCAAGGTTGCTGATGAGGTATGGCAAGTCATTGATGAACTTATGGAGGCTATCAAGTGGCTTTATCCTCGCATTTATAATCAAGTCGTCGAGAAAATCAAAAAAATTTAGAGCAAGGAGAAATCCTTGCTCTTTTTGTTATTGACATAACAACTTTGTTATGATAATATTATTATTGAGGTAGGCGTTGGTGGTGTCTATTTATCTTCAAGAAATTAGTCGCTCTTCGGAGCGGCTTTTTTCTTTTGAAAAAAATCGAAAAAAACCTTTATTTTTTTGATAAAAACTGTTGACAAACGATAAAATATGTGGTAATATATAGTCACAGGGAACACCTGATATTGATTAGGAGGCAAACGAAATGAAAAAGACTTATAAGGCAATCGCAACCGTTACCGATGGTGAAAGAGAATGGAATGTTTGCATTTATAGTGGTTATAAAACTGTTGAAGAAGCAAATGACGGAATTAACAGATTTTGCAAACACGGATATAATGTTGTTAAGGCTTGGGTGGAATAAGATGAAAAAAATTAAAAAAATTGCGATATTAGGAGCGTTAATAAGTATTGTAGGACTTGTTTTGATGATTTTGGCTGTAACGATAAATGAAAACCTTGCACCGATAAGCATATTGGTTATGATATTTGGCTCTTTTTTGGTTATGCCATATAGAATAATTAGTGAAACGGAGAAAAATGAATGATGCGTGGGAATTGCTTTCTTGTTTATTAGTTATATCATTTGATTATAAAAGGCAATCCGTTGAAGTTATGTCAAGGTATCTGGAAGAAAATAAAAATTCTATACCACAAAACATAAAAGAAACAATGAAAGGTTTAATTAAAGATTTTGAAAAAGATTTGGAGGAAAAACGATGAAACAATATCAAGTTGAATTAAAAGTAAAGGGAGAGGGTGGTGTTTATCCGTATACCGTTTCTTCAATGAAAGAAGAATGGACGGAAAAAGCCAAAAATGATTATTATGCGAATAAAAGTGAGGGTAAATAAATGGGCGTTGAATTGATAAGAAAAGCGGTCTGTGATAGGTGTGGTCGTGAATGTTCACACATTGAAGAAAAGACCTTGCACGAAGAAGTTTGCGAACATTATGATGTAAAGGTTAATCAGTTTTACAATAATATATTTCATTATACAGAAATGACATTACAAGGATTTGATGACCGTTTTGATTGCAGAAAAGACACCTTTATATTGTGCGGTCTTTGTGTTTTCAAGTTAGGCAAATGGTTAGAAAATAAAGAGATTGAGGAAGGAGAATAACAATGCCTATATTAAGCTTTAAACTTGATGAAAAATCCAACAATAAAGAAAGACAAAATGATTTTCAAAAATTCTTATCGCAACAGCCAAAATTGTCGATTGATGATTTAATAGACATCCATTTGCAGAGACAGAAAGAAGGAAGGTCTGAAAATTTTATTGACCAACTTATAAGAGAAACGTCGGAGAAGGGGTGGATATAATGTATATCTGTACACAATGCAATCACATTTTTGAAGAAGGAGAACAGAAGGTCATAACTGAAAATCAGGGCGAATGCTTTGGTTATCCCACCTTTGAAAGTTACACAGTTTGTCCTATTTGCGAGGGCGAATATGAAGAAGCCGTCAAGTGTTCAATCTGCGAAGAATACCACCTTGAAGAGGATTTAACAAACGGCATTTGTGATGATTGCCTTGAAAAAGAGGTTGATTATGACAAGGTTTTGAAGTTCCTGATTGGTCAAGGCGAACTTGATTATTTTGTGTTTAAGTTCTTCTTTACAGAAAAGACCTTTGGTGACAATCTTCAAAAGGCTATCAATGATGAGTTGACTTGGTGGTTCAAGCGTAAAGTCTTTGACGAGAAACTTAATAATAAAACAGAGTTTCTTGACATACTCAAAAAATACACAAAAACTGACCCATACGGTTGGAGTGAGTTTTTAAGTTTGGAGGTGAATGAATGAGCAAAGCAAATCTTGGTGTACGAATGTTGACTTACAGGGCAAGAAACAGGCTTTCACAGAGGGCATTGGCTGACCTTATGGGTGAAACTCTTGCTACGATTTATAGAGTTGAAAACGGCATTCATAAGCCACACAAAATCAATGAAATCCGTTTGACAGAAAAAATGGATAAACTTGAAGCAGAAGAAGGGGGCAAGGAATAATGAAAGACAATATGTCGCAGCAGGATTATGAAATGCAGATGCTTCTTGACGGCAAGAGCCGAATGGAAGTTGACGAGATTTTGGGAGGTATGGAAAATGTTTGAGAGTGGCGTTGCTTCTTACATCAAAGCAGAAGCAATAGTCAAGGTTAATTTTCCCGTTGATGAAAAAGGCAGGGCAGAAATTGCTTGTAAACACTGCCCTTACTTATCAAGCAACGAGCGAATGTGTCAGTTAAACAAAGAGCCGGTTGCATATCCTAACAAGTTTGTCGGTGATATGTGTCCTTTGAGGGAGGTAGAAACAAATGAGTGATTTTTTAAAAAGAGTGAGTTTAGCACAAAACGAACTCAAAGCACCCAAAAATCAATATAATAGTTTTGGCAAGTATAATTATAGGTCTTGTGAAGATATTCTTGAAGCCGCAAAACCTATATGCAAAAAGCACAACCTTTTATTAACGCTTTCAGATAAGGTTTTTCAGATTGGCGAAAGATATTATATCGAAGCCACAGCAACCTTGTATGATACCGAGAGCGAGAAATCGTTGTCAAGCACAGCATCGGCAAGAGAGGCAGAAAGCAAAAAAGGAATGGACGAAAGTCAGGTTTCGGGAACTGCCTCAAGTTATGCTCGTAAATATGCCCTTAATGGCTTATTCAACATTGACGATACCAAAGATGCAGACACAAACGAACATAAAAAAGAAACTGCTTGTATTTGTTCGGTTTGCGGCGAAGAGGTAAAATCCGTAAAGGTTAAAGGCGAAACAAAAACACCCGAAGAAGTGCTTGAAGCCTGCGGTGGTATGTGCTTGAAATGTTACAGAGAAAACAACAAACAGGAGGATAAATAAATGAATTTAATTGTACTTAAAGGTAGACTTATTGCAGACCCCGAAGTTAAGAAAGTAGGGGCAAATCAAACAACAGTTTGTGAGTTCTGTGTAGCGGTAGACCGCAGATTTGAAAAAGACAAGACCGATTTTATCAACTGTCAGGCTTGGGGCAACACAGGTGAGTTCATCGGAAAATATTTCGTCAAAGGTAAGGAAATCGCTCTTGTGGGTGAACTTCACATTGACAAGTATGAAAAAGACGGTGAAAACCGTTATTTAACAAGGGTTAAGGTTGATAATGTTGAGTTCTGTGGTAGCAAGAATGACAACGACAGTATTTCGGAAAAGACGAACAGTTCACCTGCACCTGCGGACTTTGAAGAAATCGACGATGACGAAGATTTACCGTTTGCGTAATGCCTATGGATATGCGGCAAATCAAGGCTATTGAAAAAGCCAACAAAGAAAAGATTTTGAGCGTTTGTCCGAATGTTCCCGAACGGAGTGGGATATATTTCCTGCTCCGTGAAGAAAATGGATTCCGTTTCGGTTATGTAGGTCAGGCAAAACATCTGCTTACAAGACTTGCACAACATTTGAGAGGTTATCAGCATATAGACCTATCAATCAAAAAACACGGTCTTTATAGTGAAAATAACCCTACAGGCTACAAGGTGCATTTTCTTGAGTTCCCCGAAAGCAAACTTGACGAAATGGAGCAAAAGTATATCAAGCAGTATGCAAATGCAGGATACCAACTTCGCAACAAAACGAGCGGAAGCCAAGGCGAAGGTAAGCAGGGAATTTCAGCCAATAAACAAAGCAAGGGCTATTATGACGGTCTCGAGCAAGGCAAGAAGAAAAGCCGAGAATACATCGCTGACCTCTTTGCAAAGCATTTGATTGTAACCACAAAAAAACAACCACCGACAAAACTTCAAGAAAAGGCGTTGAAAAAATTTGAAGATTTTATCGATATTTAATTTAAAAATAAAGTATAAAAACACACCGCCCTGCTCCATTGTGGGGTGGGGCGGTTAAGTTATGAAATAGGAGGCAAAGATGAAAAAAATCCCTACACTATTTGAGAGAGTATTTGAAAATCGACGCATTGTGGGCATTACCGATAAGGTATATCCCGGAACGGAATGGGTGCTTGAGGGCAAAGGCGTCGCAACCGAAAAGATTGACGGCTCTTGCACGGCAATTATTGATGGTGTATTCTACAAGCGGTACGACGCAAAGAAGGGAAAGAAACCGCCTGTTGGTGCAATCCCTTGTTGCGAACCCGACCCCGTTACTGGTCATCATCCGCATTGGGTAAAGGTTGACGAAAACAACCCTGCTGACAATTGGTTTATCAATGCTTATAAGAACACGCCCGAAATTATTGACGGCACTTATGAAGCCATTGGAGTGCATTTTCAAGGCAATCCTTACGGCTTATGCGACGACATTCTTGAAAAACACGGAGTAAAATATATTGAGGTTGAGCGTTCTTTTGAGGGTATCAAAAAATATCTTAAAGAAAACAACATCGAGGGTATTGTCTTTTGGCTTGACGGTGAACCTAAATGCAAAATCAAGCGTTCTGATTTTGGTTTTGATTGGTGATTGCCGATGAACTACCGCCAAATATACGCCCGAAATCAGATGTTTGGTGATTGTGGCAATTTTATTGATAATCTTGACAGACAAATAAATGAGATTTTAGGAGGCAAAAACAATGACTGAGATAGCATTTACCGTTAATACAGAAAGCGATTTTTATAAAGATTATTTTGAAGCTAAGTCAGAAAAAGAAAAGTTTCACCAGTTCGCAAAAATGTTTTTTAAAAAGCACGATTTGGCAGATAGTGAAAAATATTATTTGTGTGACTCTTTGGGTTTATCTTTAAACGAAGGACAAAGACAAAGATTTTCAAAACAAATCAAGAAAAATACCGACTCAAAAGGTATGTCTTTGTTTAAGAAGAATTCGCCCATGCAAAAGATGTGGACTTCCGATGTTGTTAGCAAAATAAACCCTAATGTTATGAACAAGTGTATGTTTTGGTGGATTGGTATTGTTCAAGCAGGAACATATACTTTGTGGGATTACAACGGAAATATATATGGTCGAGTCACGGATAAAAATGACAATAAAATAATTTTGCCTGAACACTTCATTAAAATAAAAACGAGCAAATATTATTCCGTGATTGAAGAAATGGAGAAAGATTAAAAATGAATAACATCGAAATTTTGATTGTTCCCATTTTAATACTCGCTTATGGTGTCATTTGTTATATCTGTGGCAAAGGTGATTTATTTAATGTTCTTGCTCTTGCGTTGCAAGACAAAGCAAAGGAACTTGAAGAACGATTAAAAGATACCACCGAGGAGGACGGAGAATGAGCATTTATGAGCAAATTATGAAAATGAGTATTGAAGAATTAGCGGATTGGTTATATGCAAACTGCGAATATCTTTCTGCTGAATATGGTGCTTGTTCAGGTGCAAATGATTACTTGCATTTGCTTGAATTTTTGAATAGCGATGGTGAATAAAAATGACAAACTTTGAACGAATAAAGGAAATGAGCGTGGAGGAATTGGCTTATTTCTTGCGTACTGTCAATTTAAGTCTATCAGATGTTACGAAATCAAGCAAAGAGTTTTATACTGATAATGATATAATTTATTGGCTTGAAAGTGAAAATAATCCTTGACTTTCCCGGCCACACAATGTATAATAATAAATAGGTTGAACGGTATGAGGGTACTGTCAACAGTAAACTTAATATTGTCAACCTTACTCTGCAAGGCGGATGCCCTCACATCCAAATTGCAGGGTTTTATTTTTACCATAAGGAGAAATTTATGGACTTTGCAACAGAAATAAAGGAAAGAGTTACGATGTTTGATGTTGCCGAAAAGTACGGTTTTGATGTACATAAAAAACATTTCATTCATTGTCCTTTTCATAATGAAAAAACACCGTCAATGAAGCTCTATGACGGCAAAAAAGGTTGTTATTGTTTTGGGTGCGGTTATTCTGCTGATGTCATAGGCTTTGTAGGTAAATATTTCAACCTTGATTTTAAGCAGACAATCCAAAAGTTAAACGATGATTTTGGCTTGGGTTTGCCTATCGGTCAACCGTTGACAAAAAATCAACAGTTGAGCATAGCAAAAGAAAACCACAAACGAAAACAAGAAAAAGAAAATCGTAAAAAGGCTTATAACGAGGTTTTGACGGCTTTTCTCAATGCTCATAGTGAAGTTATAAGGCTTGAAAGACAGGCGGCACAACACCGACCAAAAATCGAAACAGAGGACTTGCACCCTCTATTCGTTGATTATTTGCAAAATATAGACAAGGCAAAAGAAAATCTTGAAACCGCAGAAACGGAGTTGATGAAGTGGAAAATGCAAAATTGATTGAAATACCTGATTTTACTGCTGAACAGTATTATAATTCAAGTGAGCCTTATGCTTTCTTGTATAACTTCCGTGAGGATAAGTTCCTTTTAAAGCAACTTACACAACAGATGAAAGCAAGAGCAGGGGCGGTTGGTGTCAAATGCTTTGTCGCTCTTTTCGATGCCTACTGTGAGACGCAGGCAAAACAGCAAGGAATTGTTTACGAAAATTCAACACAGTTTGACGGTCAAGAGGTCGAACTTTTCAGCGGTGAATACATCTGCAACGAATTTGGTGTTTCTGTTGTTGATAAATACGGATATGAACAAACAATCTGCCGTCACCCTATAATGCCCGTTCAAAGGCTTGTAAACATTGATAGCGGTGAGGAAAGGTTGAAAATTGCCTATAAAAAAGGTAGAGCATGGCGTTCCTTGATTGCTGAAAAGTCTGCGCTTGCTTCAAGCAACAGTATTTTACAGTTGGCGGCAAACGGTGTTCTTGTAAACTCCGAAAATGCAAAGGCTCTTTCAACATATCTGTTTGAGATTGAAAACTTAAACTATGAAGAAATACCCGAGCAGAAATCTGTCAGCCGTCTTGGTTGGGTAGGTGAACACGGATTTTCCCCTTATGTTGACGAACTTGTATTTGACGGAGAAAACAACTTCAAGCATATTTTTAACTCTGTCAAGAGTAGCGGAGACCGTCAAAAATGGGTTGATGTTATGCTAAAGTTAAGAGCAGAAAAAAGCCCGGGAAGAATTTTCCTTGCCGCCGCCTTTGCAAGTGTTATTCTTGAACCTTGCGGACTTCTTCCGTTCTTTGTTCACGCTTGGGGCGGTACGGAAGTTGGTAAAACTGTTGGTCTTATGATTGCCGCTTCTGTGTGGGCGTGTCCGAAAATGGGTGAATACATAACAACATTCAATAGCACCCTTGTTGGTCAAGAAATGACTGCAACATTCTTGAATAGCCTTCCAATGTGTGTTGACGAACTGCAAATTCAATCAAGTGCAGGTGTCAAGGATTTTGACAAGATAATCTATCAGTTAACGGAAGGTGTAGGCAAAACAAGAGGTGCAAAAACGGGCGGTCTCCAAAAAATCAACACTTGGCGAAACTGCATCATAACAAACGGTGAACAACCGATAAGCAACGCCAATTCAGGAGGCGGTGCGGTTAACCGTATCATTGAATTTGAGTGTGATACAAAGGTTTACTCTGATTTAGTCGGTATTTGTGCCGTAATCGGTCAAAATTACGGTTTTGCAGGTCGGGAGTTTGTAGAATACCTACAGACAGACGGAACCTTTGACAGGGTAAATTCGCTTCAAAAAGAGTATTACAGAGAATTGCTCAAATCTGACAGTACCGACAAACAAGCGGCATCCGCTTCCGCTATCCTTGCCGCAGACCACATTGTAACAGAATTGATTTTCAAAGACGGAAACAACCTTACTGTTCAGGATATGGCAAAGATTATGACAAAAAAGGCTGATGTTAATGTCCACACAAGAGCCTATGACTATATTCTTGAACTTGTTGCAAGGAACCCGAACAAGTTTGTTGCAAACGAATACGGCAACTATCAAGGCGAAGTATGGGGCAAAGTTGAAGCTGACAACATCTACATTATCAAGTCGGTTTTTGACAGAGAAATGAGCCTTCAAGGTTTCAATTCAACCGCTTTTCTTGCTTGGGCGAAAAGGTCAGGCTATCTGATTGCTTCAAAAGAACGCAGAACAATCACATCGAGAGTCGCAGGAACACCGACAAACTGTGTGTGCATTGTCAAGAAATCAGAGCCTTTACCCGATGATTTTGAGGAAATTGAGGACGAATTTGACTTTTAGTGTAAGCGTGTAAGCGGTTGTGTGCGGTAAAAACACATACCCTATATATGAAAAAGATATATAAAGTTATATAAATTTTCTCGCGTATAGAGAAAATTTTACCGCTTACACCGTACACACCGATTACAACACCTTAAAAACCTAATAAAATCAAGGGTTTCAGCGTTTGCAGTTTTGTAAACAAGCAAGGCAAAAACCGATTACAATAAAAATATTTTGAATAAATTTGCGTAAAAGTGTTGACAAATGATAACAGATAGTGTATATTATAGGTGTCAACAGACAAAAATTAAATTTTAGGAGGCAAAAATTATGAGGTGTTGGCACAAAGACATTGTGAAATCGTTACCCGAATTGCAACTGCGTTCACAATGGCGAGAGTTGGTTGCTATGGCAAAAGATTTACACGATTGAGCGTGGTATTTATCCTACACAACAATCACTACTCAAATTGTATGAATATGTTGGATTTAATCCGCAGATGTCAAAGTTGGAAGTAGAAAATGTTTTTTGTGATTGGCATAACAAAGAGTATTTAAGAGTATGCTTAAGTAACCTTTATGAAAAGCATCATTTTGGCATCGGAGTGTCAAGGATAACCGATGAAGAGTGGGAAACACTTTCCAGAGGATATAAAGAAATAACAAATGAAGAATGGGTGTTATGATGGTAATTGTAAAAGAAAGTATAATTGGAAAAAAGTTTTATATGCTAACTGTTTTAGAACAAGTGGAAGATAAGGTTGGAACTGATGGCAGGCATCGAGATAGATATTTGTGCATTTGTGATTGTGGAAATAAATGTTTAGTTACAGGACAGTTACTCAAAAGAGGTACAACAAAATCTTGCGGATGTTTGAAAAAAGAAACAGGAAGCAAAAACCGAAGATTTAATCAATATGATATGTCGGGAGATTTTGGAATTGGATATACAAGGAATAACAATGAACCATTTTATTTTGACAAGGAAGATTTTGACAAGATAAAAAATTATTGTTGGAGCAGTTGCAAACACAAAAAAGACGGATATGTCAAATTGCGTTCAAGAGATGTAAAAAGCAAAAAGTTTGTTAGTTTTCATCAAATTGTCTTTGGTAAAAATGTAGACCATATAAACAGAAATACCCTTGACAACAGAAAAGAAAATTTAAGGTTTGCAAACAACACTGAGCAGAATTATAATAAAGATTTAAGAAAAAACAATACAAGCGGATTTACAGGTGTTTATTTTGATAAATGCTCCAATAAATACAGGGCAAGAATTAAAAATAAAGGTAAAATATATTACAGCAAAGCTTGTCAAACAAAAGAAGAAGCAATACAAGAAAGGTTAAAATTGGAGCAAAAATTTTGCGGAGAATTTTTACCAAAAAGAGAGGAGTATGTGATATGAGAGAGATTTTATTCAGAGGCAAAGCAATAGACGGTAATTGGTATTACGGTGTTCCGCTTGTTTTCACAGACGATTATGTTTGTATGACAGCACCGCACACTTATAACAAAAAAGTTGAATCAAACACATTGGGTCAATTTACAGGCTTGACCGACAAGAACGGCAAGAAGATTTTTACAAAAGACATTGTGGCTGTTGCTGCTTTGGGCGCGACCACCACCAAAAAAGGTGTAAAAACTATTGCAGTTGTTGAAGATTATATGGGTAACACCTGTCTTTGCATTGACGGAAAACATCAAACAGGTACAACACTTTATGATATTATTATCACACATACCGTTGAAGTCGTAGGAGACACAATAGATAACCCTGAATTACTGAAAGAGGGGTGAGACAGATGTCTAAACGATACATAACGCCCAAAAGAAAACACACTAAAAGCAGAAAATACAACGGCAAGTGTGAAGGTTGCGGACAACCTAAAGCATTAAACGAGGTCTTTTGTTATGTTGACGATGTAAACCCTGCAATCAACTACAATTCTCCTTATTTATGCAGAGAGTGTTATGAAAAGAGGTACAAGAACAATGTCAAAAAATAAAAACAAGAAGCGATATATATTGGCTTCAGCAGACACGATAAAGCGTATATTAAAAACATTACACATTTTCTGTTATGTCGTTTTTATATTTTATCTCAAATCAATAGGCATTTTTTGGAATACAAAATTTTTGGTTTTGATGATAATTTTTATTGTTTTCGGGGTGTTGTCATTTGCCGAAGGGTTGCTTGAAGAGAATGGATAGAAAAGAATTTTTACAAATCTGTCAAAGGGTATCTGTGCTTCCCGAAACTACAATGCACATAAAAACGGAAATACTGCCTGAATTAACGGTTTTGTATGAGGGAATACAGTTTTACCCTGTAGGGTATGAAATGACCTACAAACAGGGAATTTCGCAACATACGGCAATATTGCACGATATGAAGGCTAACGACATTGTAAAAGTAAAATTAGAAAGGGTAAAAAAATATGTTAATACAGATTGAGGATAAAGATTTTATGGCTCTTATGTCAAAGTTACAGGAACTTAATGTTGACAACAAAGCCTTGAAGTCTTCAAACAGAGAACTTTTCAATAGAAATTCGAAGTTAAGGCAAGAAAACGCAGAATTAAAATCAATTATTGCAAAGGAAAAGGAGGGCAAAACAAATGGGTGGTACTTTTATGGAATTTAAGGGCAAAAAGAAAAAGTATATTGACAGAATTGCGGACTGCATGAACGCCTACATAACAACCAATCAAAAGAAACCTGCGGCAATGTTTGTCACATCCGCTCTGTTTGATGTTCTTTCGGGCGGATATGCGGAAAAAGATAAAGCAAAGTTTGCTGATGTAAAGGTTGTTGTTTATCCCGGGAAAGACTTGAAATTTCACTTTGTAGAAACGGAATACACGTTTTGAGGTGAAAAAAATGGAAGAAATATTATCTTTTTTTACAGTTGAAACTATTGCGTGCCTTACCCTTGTACCGCTTGATATATTTTTCTTGATAAAGTCAACGACGCCAAACAAGAGAAAAGAACTCATATACACAATTTTGACTGTAACTGTTTTGTTGGTTATGTTAATCTTGTTAATCAAATATTTTAAAAATATAATTTAGGAGGATTGAGCTATGGCACAAGAAAAAATGGTTACTATTGGTCAGGCAATGAGATTTGCAAGAAAAAAGCAAAAATTAAACAAGGTGAGCTTGCAAAAATTATAGGTCACGGTCAAAACGCAATATGCAGGTGGGAAAACGACAAGCAAACTCCTTTAATAACTGCGGTAATTGATGTTGCTGACGCTCTTGGGGTTACAATTGATGAACTTGTGGGGCGTAAGTTTAAACTGAAACCCGTGGGAAGGTTTCCTTTTGATTGTTGTCCAAAATGTGACAGAGTTGTAAATCAGACTAATTGTTATTGTCCTTCTTGCGGTCAGGCTTTAGATTGGAGTGATACAGAATGACAGATAACGAGATTAAAAAGGCTTTGGAGTGTTGTGCTGACCACGATAATATAGATGCTTGTGATGATTGCCCTTGTCTTGAAGGTAAGTGTATATCGACAACACCTTATGTTCTTGACCTCATCAACCGCCAACAGGCAGAGATTGAGAGGTTGCAATCAGCGTGGTTTAAGAAAGAAGAAACAATGCAAATGATAGCAAAAGAAAAGCAACAGTATTTTGACGAGTTGCAAACTGCAAGAGCCGAAGCAATCAAAGAGTTTGCGGAGAGGTTGGACGATTCACTTTGCAAGAATATAGGACCGTCAAGGAAATTGTATTGGAAAATATCAGCCGACATCGACAACCTTGTAAAAGAAATGGTGGGTGAGAGCAAATGAAATGCTCCTACAACAATAAGAAAGTCACACAAAATCAATCTTACGCCCGAGGTGTGAAGAACTCATCTTACACAATGATTGTTATTGTCGCTTATGTTCTTTGCAGGTATAATTACAAAGCAAGGAGAATAAAGCAGATAATTAACAGTATTACAGATGTTGCCGACAGTATCAACAAGGGTTACATCACACACAAAGACATTGAAGACATAATGCTTGAAGAGTATGACATTCAGCTTTGTGACAATAACGGAGATGTAAGACGAATATAAATTGACAAACAAAATTAAATATGTTAAAATAGTGTATATAGGTTTAGGCTTGTATATGCTATTTTTGTTTGGTGCGTAAGAATAGCCGTGCCATCCCTTCCGTTGGGGGAGCTTAAACATACATCGGAGTTGACCTGCTCAGGGTAGGAAAACTGAGCTGCTATTCACAATATAGGGATGTCGTCAAGAGGTAAGACACGGCACTTTGACTGCCGCATTCGTGGGTTCAAATCCTGCCATCCCTGCCAAGTAAGTGAGAATTAAATTGTGCTCAAAAGGATTAGCCTCTCCGACAAGTCGATGCATGCATTGGCGTAAGGAGTACGAGTTTCGATGCCGAAGTACAAGGTGCATAAGCTCGCATTCACGGTAAACTAATTAAGGGAGTGAGACTATATGGCAGGTCAACCGAAAAGATTTCAGAGCGCAGAACAGTTGATTGGTCTTTGGTCTGACTTTTGTAACGATATTGTTGTAAATGAGTTTAACACAGTACCTACACAAACGGCTTTTTGTAGGTGGTTATCGGAAAACTACAAAGACACCGATAGAAAAACGATATACAATGCTTTGAACGAATACTTCCCCGACATAAAAAAGAACTTTGAACAGTTACAAAGTGATATAATAATGCAGGGCGGTATGCTCGGTAAATATAACCCTACAATGTCAATTTTCGGCTTAAAAAATTGGTGTGGTTGGGGAGATAACGGCAATAATGCTTATAACAGGGGCAACGAAAACAAACAGGAAGATGACCCATTGACAAAGGCACTCAAAGAAGAAGCGGAGAGGATGCAGAATGAAACCGATTGAATTATGGCAGGGTGATTGCCTTGAATTGATGAAGAATATTCCCGATGGCTCGGTGGATTTGGTGCTGACTGACCCTCCGTATGGCACAACTGCTTGCAAGTGGGATAGCGTTATTCCGTTTGAGCCTATGTGGGAACAGTTAAAGCGAATTGCCAAAAGGGGCGGTGCAATCGTTCT
>CALEJD010000076.1 GCA_937898195.1 uncultured Clostridia bacterium
TTTAATGCGTCCATAACTAACCTCCGATAAAAATTTTTCAAGTGTTCGTACCGAAGTTCAGCAGAGGACCACCCGAGATAATAGTTATTTTTCTGCGGACTACCGCAAATGCTCAAATATAATATCACAAGTCAAGTGAAAATGCAAGAGTTTTTTGAAAAAAGTTTTTTATAAACAAACAATGATGTTTTCACCATTCTGAGTTTTTACATTTACTATTTCAAAACCTTTATAGCTTTTAGCCTTTTTAACAAGAGACTTTATATGTTTATATTTGACTTTTCTAAATGGATTAAAGAATCGCCTAAAAATCAATTTGAGAATACAAAAAGTAAATCTATTAAGGATAAGTGCGTTGGGTATTTTTATACATTTTGTCCTCTGATTAACAGGAAACGCTACTTTCATTTTTCAACGACCACCCTGACAATATCACCATTCTGAGTTTTCACATTTACTATTTCACCAAGCACGCCCATTTCAACCATTTTGAAAATGCTTTCAAAATCAACGCTACTTAAATCTACCCCCGCAATGACCCCTGATATGTTTTTGCCAACTTTAATAAGTTCCTTAACTAAAAGATATGGCAAATTCACTTTAACAACATCACCATTTACAGTATCAACATATACTCTAAAAACAAGTTCATTTTCATTGACCTTTTCTGTCTTTTCATATTTAACATTTGACTGTACTTCTTCATTTTTAAAAAGTTCGTCAACTGTAATACCATAAAGTTCTGCAATGTTTGGCAATGTCATAATATCGGGACATGCAATATCGTTTTCCCATTTAGAAACTGCTTGTGCTGACACACCAAGATTTTCTGCAACATAGTCTTGAGTAAAACCTGACTGTTTTCTTAACTCATAAAGTTTTTTACCAATAGTTTTTTCCATAAAAGACACTCCTTTGAATTTTCTAACCGGTTACAACTGCATTGTATGGTCAAATTATCAAAAAGTAAATGTAATAAAAGTTGATTTTCTATTTTTCAACCATTGGTTGAATTATTTATCTGAAAATTTTCATATCTTCTGTATAAGATTGAACTTTGATTATATCAACATCTTGCTCGTCGGTTTTAGTATCTTTAACTAATGCACCAATTAAAAGCATAGGGTTGATATTTATACTTGTACCTGATGAAAGCACGGTTTTAAGCACTAATTTACCATCATCATTTTCTAATTCAAATGATTTGATGTGTTCTTTGATATTTACTTCTTTTTCAACCTTTTTTCTGCCCTGCTTTGCTTTTTTGAGAACCATTATTTCATCAGCTGAAAGAATTTTTTCAGCTTGTTCCAAAAGCAAATTATCAGGATTATTAAAGATTACTTTATATTCAGCCCAACGAATATCGTTAGGTGAAGTTTCATAAACATAAATTTCTTTTACTGTTATATCAACGGGTAAAGCGTTGTTTATTCTTTCTGCTAATTCGCTCAAATCTGTTTCTTCCATAAGACGAAAATCAACAGTTTCACAAAGACTTTCAAATCCCAATGAAAGTGGCATTGCAAAGGTAAGAAAAGCGTGTGGATTAAAACCCTCGGTATACCATATTGGCACATTAGCCCTTTTCATTGCTCTTGTAATGCAACGAACTGTGTCAAGATGAGAGATAAATTTTGCCATTCCTGTTTTCTGAAAGGACATTCGAACTTCCATAGCCCATTTTTTAACTTCTGGCATCACATTTACCTCCATTCAATTTATTTGCACCACAAGCAGAGCATTTAATTCTGCAATGAGGTGTTGTTTCACTCTCGTGTGCTTTTTTATTTTCTTCCACAAGGAATTCCTTACGGATACCATAATCCATAATATCCCAAGGAAGAATTTCATCATAATCTCTGCGACGGTTAGCATAAAACTCAGTTGTCAATTCGCATTCATTAAATGCTTCGGTCCATTTAGAAAAATCAAAGAATTCATCCCAGCTATCGAACTTGCAACCTTTTTGCCACGCTTTATAAATTACGTCGCCAAGTCGTCTGTCACCACGAGCTAAAACGCTCTCAAGCACAGATGTATCTGACTGATGATAACTGATTGATATTTTTTTGCTTGTGGTACTTGAAAGCAACACCTTTTGTTTCTCGATAAGCATTTCAGCAGTATCCTGTGGTTCCCATTGAAATGGTGTAAATGGTTTTGGCACAAATGAAGCACAGCTAACATTAACTTGAACGCCCTTACCCTTTGGTTTGTTAGGGTTGTGATAGAAAGTATCAACAACCTTTTGGGCAAGGTCACAGATACCCTTGATGTCATCAAGAGTTTCTGTTGGAAGTCCCATCATAAAGTAGAGTTTAACGCTTGTCCAACCGCCGTCAAAAGCTTTTAATGCTGTACGAAGAACTTCTTCTTCGGTAACATTCTTATTGATTGCATCACGAAGTCTTTGTGTGCCTGCTTCAGGTGCGAATGTAAGACCACTGCGACGAACTTTTTTCAGTTCTTCCATAAGCTCGTCAGAGAAATTATCAACACGAAGTGATGGCAAAGAAACATTGATATTTTCTTTTAACGCCCAATCAAAAAGCATTGGTATGAGTTTTTCAATATTTGTATAGTCACTTGTTGAAAGTGAGCAAAGAGAAATTTCGTCATAACCTGTTGCGTCACTTATTCTTCTGCATTGTTGGTTAATGGTTTCAGGGGACTTTTCACGGATTGGTCTGTAAATAAACCCTGCCTGACAAAAACGGCACCCACGAATACAACCACGGAAAACTTCACCCACAGTTCTATCCTGAACAACATCAATAAATGGTACAATAACATCTTTTGGGTAATGAGCATTATTCAAATCAGAAATTATTCTTTTCTTAACTTTTGCAGGTGCTGTTTCAATATTTTCAATATTTTTTATTGTACCATCTTCGTTATAATCTACATTATAAAATTCAGGCACATATACACCTTCGATTTTTGCAGCTTCGCGCAAAAATTCAAGTCTTGATGAGCCTTTTTCTTTATGCTCAATTAAAAGGTCAATAAGCTCATTTGTGACTTCTTCGCCTTCGCCTGGCAAGAATATGTCGATAAAATCCACCATTGGTTCAGGGTTGCAGACACAAGGTCCACCTGCAACAACTATTGGTGTAAGGCTTGTTCTGTCTTTCTTAAGAACAGGGATTCCACCCAAATCTAACATATTAAGAACATTGGTATAGCTTAATTCATATTGCAATGTAAAGCCGACCATATCAAACTCGTCAAGACTGTCTCCACTTTCAAGTGCATAGAGTTTAACATTGTTTTCACGCATAAGTGCTTCCATATCTTCCCAAGGTGCAAAAACGCGCTCACACCAAGCATCGTCACGGTCATTGACAAGGCTATAGAGAATTTTCATACCAAGGTGTGACATACCGATTTCATAATTATCAGGGAAACAGAAAGCATATCTGATTTTTACATTATTTTTATCTTTAATTACACTATTGAGTTCGCCACCTGTATATCGTGCAGGTTTCTGAACTTTTTTGAGTAATTTTTCAACTTCTTTTTTTACCATAATTGACCTCGCAAAACATTATTCAATATATTTTACTATAAATTAATATTTATTTCAATATTCATTACCCGAGAACATTGAAAGAGTTAAGAAAATTGCAATAATTAACACAGTTATATTGTAGTTTGTCGATACAAAAACATAAATTCCCCAGATATAAATGAGAATAATAAAAATTATTGATGTTGTTTTTAAAACCTTTGCACATATATCTGACGAAAACTTTTTTGACAGTAAAAAATAAAGTGCCATTCCCCCATCAAGTCTTTTAACAGGTAAAAGATTAAATGTCATAAGTATTAAATTGACACAGGCTGTTGTTAATATCTTTTCACTTTGAAAAAAGCAAAGCAATACACAAGACACAAACAAAACAATTGCGTTTATAAACGGACCACCAAGTGCTATAAAGATTTCATTCTTTGTGCTGATTTTTACACTTGGCTGTCTTTTTATATTCATCCCCGTAATTTCTAATCGAACACATTGGGGATAATTATTCAAAGAACACATCACAATAAGATGGCCTGTTTCGTGAAGTAGTGAAGATAAAATCGTTATTAGCACATTAAATGGTGAATTCATTGCTATAACAAAAGCTATTAGAGCTGTAAACAAAAAAGTAATTTCAAAATCAATGCCAAACAATCTAAGTTTCATTTTTTAATACCCAAACTGGATTTATATATTTATCGTTTAGCAAAACTTCGTAATGCAAATGATTCCCCGTTGCATATCCTGTTGCGCCAACAAGTGCAATTTTTGTTCCTTGTTTTACTTTTTGGTTTTCTTTTACCAATAATTTATTACAATGATTATATGTAGTTTTTAGGCTATCACTATGCCTTATAATCACATAATATCCACGCACATTATTATAATCTACTTTTTCCACAACGCCATCATAGACGGCATAAATCTCACTATTTTCAGGTGATGCAATATCAAGTCCTGTATGCAAGGAATATTTGTGGGTTATTGGGCTTGTGCGATAACCAAAATGAGATGATATATTAATATTTTCAACGGGATTAATAAAATTTACAGTTAAACAAACGGGAGAAAAGTCCGCCTTTTCTCCCGTTGTGTCATTATTTGATTCTCCTGTTGCTTCTTCTTGCACAGATGGTGCGAATGTTGTTTGTGCAACCTTTTTGAATACACCCAAAATTTCTGCAACACTCATATCCTTTTCACAGATTGTATTATAAAAAGTTTTAATGTTTTGTGATAATGGGCTATCTTTTCTGCAAACTGCAAAAAGTATTCCTGTTACGCACAAAGATAGCACCAACTGAACAATGATTATTTTTGCCATTATACCCTTTTCTTTTTCTCGGTTTTGTGAGTTGCGTTGTCTTGTTTCACGATTATATTCATAAAAATTATTGTCCATAAAATCACCAATAAATTATATGGCAAAATTATGGACAATATGTTATAAATTTTATTCGTTTGTTTCTTCTGTTTCAGTTGCTTCTTCAACTGTTTCTGTTATTTCTTCAATAGTTTCAGGCTCTTTTACTTCTTTATCTTCTGGAAGCGTGCCATTTTCCATTAAAGATACAAACTGTTCTTCATTAACTTTTTCAAGTTTAACGAGAGTTTCTGCAAGCAAGTGAAGTTTATCAACATGCTCTGTAAGAATTTGTTCTGTTCTCTTATAAGCATCTGTGATAATCTTATTAACTTCTTCGTCGATTACTGCTGCAACGTTTTCTGAATAGTTCTTCATATGGTTATAATCTTTACCAAGGAAGACTTCATCATTGCCTGTGCCAAATGCGATTGGTCCAAGTTTTTCACTCATACCATATTTTGTAATCATCTTGCGAGCAATTTCGCTTGCACGCTGAATATCATTTGATGCACCTGTTGAAATATCATTAAAGATAATTTTCTCTGCCACACGGCCACCAAGGAGTGACACGATATCGTCAAGCATACGAGATTTCATCATATGCATTTCATCTTTTTCAGGTGTATAGAGTGTAAATCCACCTGCCATACCACGAGGTACGATTGAAATGTGAGTAACAGGGTCTTTGTTTTCAAGATAATAAGATGAAACTGCGTGACCTGCTTCATGATATGCAGTAATCTTTTTATCTTTTTCTGTAATCTTTCTTGATTTCTTTTCTGTGCCAACAACAACCTTCATTGTTGCTTCTTCAATTTCAGCCATTGTGATAGCCATAAGCTTACGTTTTGCTGCAAGAAGTGCTGCTTCATTAAGAAGATTTTCAAGGTCTGCACCTGTAAAACCAACTGTTGTTGCAGCAATCTGATGCAAGTCAACATCTGGTGCTAACGGCTTATTCTTTGCGTGTACCTGAAGAATTTCTTCTCTGCCCTTAACATCTGGATAGCCGACTGTAACCTGACGGTCAAAACGACCAGGACGAAGAAGTGCCGGGTCAAGAATATCAGGACGGTTTGTTGCTGCAATAACAATTACACCATCATTTGCACCAAAACCATCCATTTCAACGAGCAACTGGTTAAGTGTTTGTTCACGTTCGTCGTGTCCACCACCCATACCTGCGCCACGATGACGGCCAACTGCGTCAATTTCGTCGATAAAGATAATTGCTGGTTGACTTTTCTTTGCTTCTTTGAAAAGGTCACGAACACGAGATGCACCCACACCCACATACATTTCAACAAAGTCAGAACCTGAAATTGAGAAGAATGGTGCATTTGCTTCACCTGCAACTGCACGGGCAAGTAATGTTTTACCTGTACCCGGAGGGCCTACAAGAAGAACACCTTTTGGAATTCTTGCCCCAAGTTTTGAGAAATCAAGTGGATTTTTCAAGAACTCAACAAGTTCTGTAAGTTCTTCTTTTTCTTCATCTGCACCTGCAACATCTTGGAATGTAACTTTTTTTGTTTCGTCATCAGCGCGTTTCACACGAGCTTTGCCGAAATTCATTGCACGGTTATTTTCGTTAGTGATTGAACTGTTCATCTTTTTGAACATTACAACCATAACCACAGTCAACAAAACAAGCACTAAAGCTGATGGCAAGATGCTAAGTAGCCAAGAATTTGATGAGCCTGCTTTATAGTTCCACTCAATAGGGTTATCGGGATTATCAATATTGTGCTGACGAACAAGGTCGTGAACATCATTCACAAAGATGTTTACATTTGGAACAGTATATTTATACTCTTTATCGTCGCCTTCAAGTTTATAAGTCATTAATCCACTTGTAAGGTTTAACTCACCTTCTGCAACTTTGCCTTGGTCAAAAAGTTCAACTATCTCATAATATTGCAACTCAGGTTGAGCATTTCTATCCATATACATATAGAGAAAGCCCATAAACATTGCTGGAATTAAGAGATATGGAAGAATAACTTTCCAGTTAATTTTTTTCAAATTGGTTTTCACTCCTGTTTATTCATATACCGCAGGTTTTAACGCACCTACAAACGGTAAATTTCTATATTTTTCATCATAATCAAGACCATATCCAACAACAAAAGCGTCAGGAATCTGAGCACCTGAATAATCAGCCTTAACATTTGCTTTTCTTCTTTCAGGTTTGTCGAGCAAAGTACAGATTTTAATGCTGTTTGGATTTCTTGCAGAAAGAACTTTCATAAGATATTCGAGTGTTACACCGCTATCAAGAATATCTTCAACAATAAGCAAATCTGCACCATTGACAACATCTGTATCAAGGTCTTTTATAATTTTAACTACGCCAGATGTTTTAACACCTGAGCCATAGCTTGAAACTGACATAAAATCGATTGTGCATGGAATTGTTATGGCTCTCATTAAGTCCGCCATAAACACAACTGAGCCCTTTAAGACACTGACAAGCACAAGCTTCTTGCCTTTATAGTCTTCACTGATTTGTGCACCCAGTTTATGTACAATATTCTGCAAATCTTCTTCTGATAAAAGTACTTTTTCGATATCGTTAAGCACTTAATCCCCCACCTTTTTTATATTAATTATATTTTTTGATTCATTTGTAACTTTGCAACGGTCTGAAACGCCAAAAAATTCTGTCCAGACAATTCCTTTTTTATCTGACAAAATAAGCATTTCTGAGCGTTTGCTTAATGAAATCTTTTCGTCATTAAAAAGTCGTTTTAATGTTTTTGTGCATTTTCTGTTTCTTGGCACAAAATAATCACCATCACGACGATTACGACAGCAAGTTTCACCGAATATTTTATCACAATCTATAAGATTGTCCATATCTTGTTTGTTAAGTTTTTGTAAATCTTTTTCTGTTTTTGTAATCTCATATTCACCCACAGGTGTTATGAGTTTTTCTGTATCTTTTTGAAACGGGATTTCAAAAAGTTCTGTAACAGTTGGTTTTCCAAAATATAGTTTTTTTCTTTCAACTGTAACAGTAACGCCGTTTCCCACATCGGCACTTCCGCCATTTGAGATAATATTATTGACGGCAAATATATGCTCACGACTAATATTTTGTGCTTTTTTCTCTTTTAAAATCAACGAAATCACTTGGTATTTCAAGGCCTTGTGAGAATTTTCAAAAACTTTACAGTCAAAATAATCTCCACAGTTTGACTCTTCGAAAAGTTTATTTGCTTCATTCACAATAAAATCGTTTGACAAATTTAAATTTTCAACACATTTTGAAAATGCTTTATCAAAAGACGGGTTGATTGAAAAAAGTTGTGGCAACACATTATGCCTTAATTTGTTGCGGGTATAATCGTCACACAAATTTGTGCTATCAGTTATATATTGAAGATTATTTTGTGATGCATATTCTTCAATTTCTGCTCTTGTAATATCAAGCAAAGGTCGAATATATTTATCTCTTTTATATGGAATTCCGCAAAGTCCTGACAGAGATGCGCCACGAGTTAAATTCAAAAGAAATGTTTCAATATTATCATTTAGATTATGAGCAGTTGCAACCACATCACAATTTACTTTTTTAAAACAATCATAGCGAATTCGTCTTGCACATTCTTCAAGGCTCTCCCCTGTTGTTTTCGCTATTTCGGGGATATTATCATAAAACGGAATAAACTCAATATTTAGTTTTTCACAGAAATCTTTTGAAAACTCTAAATCGCGGTCTGCTTCTTCGCCACGGATACCGTGATGAAGATGGATTGCTTTGATTTCTTTTATACCTAATTTTTCACGATTATTTGCAAGGATATGCAAAAGTGTTACAGAATCTGCACCACCTGAAAACCCGACGCCGACAATACTGTCGGTAGTAATCAGTTGATGCTCTGTTATTGTTTTAATAACCTTATCTGTCATCTTTAATCCTTTCAAGTGTTGAGAACATTGTGAACTCAGGATTCCAAGCAACGTCAACAGTTTCAGTTGAGCCGTGTCTGTTCTTTGCAACAATTACTTCTGCTCTGTTTACATCACTCTCATTTTCTTCACTCTTATCATTCTGATAATAGCTTTCACGGTGAAGCATCAAAACGATGTCAGCATCTTGCTCAATAGAACCTGATTCACGAAGGTCGGTAAGCTGAGGTCTGTGGTCAGATGTTTTTGCTGTGTTACGAGAAAGCTGTGAACAAGTTATAACAGGAATATTAAGGTCTTTTGCCATAAGCTTTAAATCACGAGTAATTTTTGAAATTTCTTGAACACGGTTATCCTTATAACGTGGGTCAGACATCAACTGAAGATAGTCGATAACCACACATTCAACATCTTTCATTCTGCGAATTCTAGCTTTCATTTCGGGAACTGTAATATTAGCAGTATCATCGAAATACAATTCTGCATCAACAAGGTGGTCTAATGCCATTCCTATTTTTTCCCAATCCGAATCAGAAATTTCACCTGTTCTGAATTTATTACTAACAATTCTTGCTTCTGTTGAGATAATACGTTGAGCCAACTGCTCATTTGACATTTCCAACGAGAAGAACACTGTTTTTCTGCCTTTAACCGCCATATTTCTTGCCACATTTAACGCAAAGCTTGTCTTACCCATACCAGGACGAGCACCAATAAGAATTAAGTCAGAACGGTGGAAACCACCTGAAAGAACTCTGTCAAGATATGAAAAGCCTGTTGGGATTCCCATATATTGCTCTTTTTCTTTTTGGTCAGCTGATGCGAGTTTGCGAAGTCTTACTACAACATCTGACATAATAACATCACTGACTTTTGCAGGTCCTGATGTATTCTTGCCACGACGAATATCATAAATCTTCTGCTCTGCCATATCAAGCAAAGTGTCTGGAGATTCTGTTCCATCATTTGCTTCATCAAGGATTTCACGAGCTGTGAGAATCAATGTGCGTGAATAGAATTTATCTATAATAATTTTTATGTATGACTCAACATTTCTTGTTGATGGAACTGCTTCGGCTATTTTCATAAGATATGTTTTACCGCCGATATCATCATAGACGCCCTGTTTTTTAAGTTCTTCAAGAACGACAAGAGGGTCGATTGTTCCGCCCATTGTATCAATATTAAGAATTGCATCATAAATAGCCTTATGCTGTGGAAGATAGAGATGTTCTCTTCTAAGCATATCTGAAACAGTTGGCAAGCACAAAGGGTCTTTGAGCAATGCGCCTAATACCGCTTGTTCTGCTTCAAGACTGTAAGGCAAATTCATATTTTCAGTTGGCAAAAAATTGCTTTCCATTTTCTTTCACTCCAATAAGACAATACAGTCAGATTATTCTCCGACCATTACTGTCATTTCAGCTACAATATTTGTATAAAGTTTAACTTGGATTTTATATGAACCAAAGTTTTTAATATCATCCATTGTGATTTTTCTCTTATCAACTTTAACTGCGAACTGTTTATCGATTTCTAAAGCCACTTCTTTTGCTGTTACTGAACCGAAAATTCTACCGTTATTACCAGCTTTTGCAGTTATTTTGATAATCTTGCCCTGCAACTTTGCTTTTGAATCATTAGCCGCTGCAATTTCCATATCAATTTTATGTTGATTTGACTGTTCACGGTTTCTAAGTTCTGTAAGGCTCTGTGCATTTGCTTCTACAGCAAGTCCTTTTGGGAAAAGAAAGTTTCTTGCATATCCATCTGATGCTTTCACCTTTTCTCCTTTTTTACCTAAGCCCTTAACATCTGCTTTTAAAATTACTTCCATTTATATTACCTCATTTCTGTATCTCATTTACTTTATCTATTGCTTGTTTCAAACAATTCAATGTGCTTTCAAATGTTTCATCATTCAACTGTGCCGCTGCCATTGTTTGATGTCCGCCACCGCCCAATTCTTCCATAACAAGTTGAACATTGAGTTCACCATAAGAACGAGCTGATATGTTCATAACATTGTCTGTTTTAAATACAACAAACGCTGCGTCAACATCATCAACATTCAAAAGTTCATCGGCAGCCTGACTTGCCACAATTCTGATATCATCAGACTCAAAATCAACAACACCGATTGCACAATTATTATACATTGCCGCATTTTTTACAACTTCACTCTTTGCCTTCTGAGTTTTCATACTATTAGAGAAAAGTTGTTTAACTGCAACAGTATCTGCACCCAATGAACGAAGATATGCTGCCGCCTCAAAGGTGCGCACACCAGTTTTCATAACAAAATTCTTTGTATCAAGTGTTATACCTGACATTAATGCCTCTGCGCAGACCTGTGGTATTTTGACATCAACAGGGATATATTCAATAAGCTCTGTAACCATTTCTGATGCAGATGACGCATTGGGTTCGTGATAGAAAATCACGGCTTTATTTATATGGTCAACTGTTTTTCTGTGATGGTCAATAACGACAACCTTATTTGCTAAATCAAAGAGTTCAGGATATTCCAAGAAGCTCTTTCTATGGGTATCAACAATAATCAATAAAGTTCCTTTTTTAAGATAATCACCAACATTGTGTGGTTCGATTATCAGTTCACTCATACCTGCATTTTCAAGATGCTTTGCAAGTGGCATTGCGAGCGTTGTTTTTGATGACATTACAATTCTTGCATCTTTATTTAGCGCATTACTAATCATTGCAACGCCTACCGCTGAGCCAAGAGAGTCAAGGTCAGCAAAACGGTGACCCATAATCAGCACATTTGAACTTGATTTGATTATTTCACCAATGGCAGATGCAACAATTCTTGTTCTGACTTTTGTGCGTTTTTGCACGCCCTTTGCCACACCACCAAAGAATTCAAAATCATTCTTATTAAGTTTAATTGCAACCTGGTCGCCACCACGTCCCATTGCCATATCAAGTGCCTGACGAGCGGCATTTTCACATTCAAAGAAGTTTTCACCAGACCCCGCACCAATTGAAAGAGTAATTCCCATAACCTTGTCGTTATATGTATATGAACGAACAAGTGAGAGAATTGAAAATTTGTCTTCTTTCATTGCTTCAAGACTCTTTGTTTCACACAGTGCAATTATTTTGCCGTGATTTACCTTTCTTGAAATACAATTATATTTTGCAAACCAGTTTTCAATAATTGTTTCAACGCCACCAAGAATTTCTGCTTGTTGGCTTTCTCTGAATTCACGAAGAGATTCTTCAATACCGTCTAAACTTATAAACAATACAACCGGTCTTGACTCATTATAAGATGTTCTATAATTTTTAAGTTCTGTATCTTCAACAAAATACAAAGCATATACAACTTCGTTTTTGTATTCTGTATTACCCGAAAATACGGTATATTTTTTATCGCCATATTCACATTCTATATACATATTCTCACGAATCACATCAAGGCCTTGTCCTGAAGTAAACTGACGGATATTAATCTTTTCAATTTTGTGGTCTGTAATAAACTGATTACGGAAAAGTGTGTTATACCAGACAATTTTTTCTGTGCTGTCAAAAAGCAATACAGGTAATGGGAAACTGCGAAGTTCACCATCATCAACTGATATTTCTCGTTCTAATGCATTGACAACGCCACGAAGTCTTCTAAATTCAACACCTTTAAGCCAGAACGCTATAATCAAAAATATTGCTATAAGCAACAACTCTGCTATTGCGAGTTTATAGTTATAAAAGAACATAGCAACACACATAACAACACTGACAAACACTGCCGATGTTGCTATGGGGTTTGTAACAATTATTTCTCTTAAATTGTTTTTGTTGCCTGTCTTTTTCATAATTTTACACCGTTGTTATTAAAGGAAGCACCATTGGACTTCTCTTTGTTCTGTCATAGAGAAGACGTGAAATGTCATCTCTCATTCTGTTTCGTATTGTACTCCATTCAATACGTCCATCATAAATGCACTCGTCAATTACTATTTGTGCCACTAACTTTGCTTCTGCAATAAGTTGCTCTGAATCACGAACATAGACAAATCCACGAGATACAATTTCAGGACCTGAAACCAACATTCCCGTTTCTTTTTCTATTACTGCGCTGATTATCATAAGACCATCTTCTGCAAGACGCTTACGCTCTTTGATAACTGCATTACCAACATCACCAACGCCGTAGCCATCAACAAAGATTTTACCCGCCGGAACATCCTCTACAACTGTCATTTTTCGTTTTGAAAGTTGCACCTGACGACCATTATCAGCAATAAAGATATTACCCGATGCAATACCAATACTCTCTGCTAATTGTGCGTGGCTTCTGAGATGCTTTTGCTCACCATGAACAGGAATAAAGAATTTAGGCTTTGCAAGACTCATTATGAGTTTCAATTCTTCTTGACACGCGTGGCCTGAAACATGAACATCATACATTTTTTCATAGACTACTTCTGCACCACGTTTTAAAAGCTCGTCAACAACTTTACCAACGGTTTTTTCATTGCCGGGAATTGGTGTTGCAGAGATAATAACATAGTCACCTGTACCAATTTCGACACGTCTATGCTCTGAAAAAGCCATTCTGTAAAGAGCTGACATTGGTTCGCCCTGACTACCAGTTGTTATAATAACAAGTTTATCGTGAGGGTAACGTGATACCATATCAATGCTAACGAGAATTCCGTCTGGGACATTGAGATAGCCAAGTTTTGATGCTGTTTCAACAACATTTTCAAGGCTTCGTCCTGAAAGTGCTACTTTTCTGCCAACAGACTTTGCAGCATCAATAATCTGCTGAACTCTGTGAATATTTGATGCAAAAGTTGCAACAATAAGACGCTTGCCATCTGCTTTTTGGAAAAGTCGGTCAAATGACTCGCCCACTGTTCTTTCACTTGCAGTATATCCCGGTCTTTGTGCATTAGTTGAGTCTGAAAGAAGGCACAATACACCTTTTTCACCAAGTCTTGCAATACGGGCAAGGTCAATAACATCACCATCAATTGGTGTTGTGTCAATCTTAAAATCGCCTGTCTGTAAAATAAGACCTGCAGGACTTGTAATTGCAAGAGCCAAAGCATCGGGAATTGAGTGATTGACGTGAATTGCTTCAACTTCAAAACAACCAAGTTTCACTTTATCTTTTGGCTTGATTACATTGAGTTTTACTTTTTCAAGTATCTTATGCTCTTTTAATTTATTTTCGATAAGACCGATTGTAAGTTTTGTACCATAAACTGGAATATTCACTCTTTGTAAAAGGTAAGCCAAACCACCGATATGGTCTTCGTGACCGTGAGTTATGAATATACCTTTTATTTTGCTTGCATTATCTTCAACGTAAGTGAAATCAGGAATAACAAGGTCAACACCCAACATATCTGGTTCAGGGAAAGCGAGACCACAGTCAACAAGAATCATATCACCCTGACACTCATAGAGAGTCATATTCTTGCCAACTTCGTTGAGTCCACCTAAAAATGCAATTCTAACATTTATTTCTTCACGCTTTTGTGTGTTTTTCTTCTTTTGTGTTGTTTGTTTCTTTGGTTTTGAATTTAATGAATTCTTACTCTTTTTATTCTGTGTTGTTTTTTTGTTAGCACTTTGTTTGCCACGATTAGAGTTTTTGCTCTTGGCATTGTTTTTCGTTTCATTTGTCTGTGCTTGTTTTTCTTTATTTTTTGCCATATTTTCCTCCTTTTATTATTTAGTTTTTCGGATTATGTAATTTGCAAAAGGCGTTGCAAAATTGTATTTATATTAAATATATTCGCAAAAGGACATAATAACTCAATATATTGTCATTATATATTACTATTTTTTCAAATCATTGTCAAGAAACTATAAACGCCTTATTTTTTGTGTTGTTAAAATATTAAAAGTATGCTAAAATTATTTTGGTAATTATTTTTAAGTTTTATACGAGGTATATATGGAAAAATTGACTTTTGTTGAACTTTTTACTGACGGTGCTTGTAGTGGCAACCCTGGTCCCGGTGGTTGGGGTACAATTCTTCGTTGCAACGGCGTTGAAAAAGAACTTTCAGGTGGTGAACTTGAAACCACAAACAACAGAATGGAATTATTAGCTGTTATCAATGGCCTGGAAGCACTGAACAGAAAATGCAGAGTTAAAATTTATTCGGATTCTTCTTATGTTGTAAACGGAATTACACAAGGCTGGGCTGAAGGTTGGAAGAAGAACAACTGGCGCAAGGCAGACAAAAAGCCTGCATTAAACCCTGACCTTTGGGACAGACTTTTAACACTTCTTTCTCAGCACGAATATGAGTTTGAGTGGGTAAAAGGCCATGCAGGCCACCCCGAAAATGAGCGTTGCGACAAACTTGCTGTCGCTTTTTATCAAAACTTGAAATAAATTTAATAATCAATCATTTTTTCAGTTGATTATTGAGAAAAATTATGATATATTAAATTAGTATATTTCAAAATATATCTATTATTCAAAAAAGGCGTGATTGAAAAGTGGAAAACACAACTACAACCACTGTTGCCGAAGAAGTTGAAACAGGCGCTGTTGAATCAAATGTTGAACAGGCTTCTGCTCTTGACAGACGCTATTTGCGTCCAAAAGAAATTGCAGGTTTTCTTTTAACATCTTTCGGTCAGAAAAACTTGAGCCAATATGTTAACGCATTCCGTCAGTTCTTTGCTATCAGCTTTCTTGGAATGTCAGGTAGTACATATGGTATCATTATGTTCATTGAAACAATCTATGACGCAGTTGACGACTCAATTTCAGGTTTGATTATTGACAGAACCCGTACTCGTTGGGGAAGACTTCGTCCTTGGCTTGTTATTCCCACACCATTCTGGGCAATTGCAATGATAATGCTCTTCACCACTCCATCTTTCCTTGTTCATGAGTGGCAGAAAGTTATCTGGACTATTGTTGCAATCTTTGTTTATAACCTTGGTATGTCATACTTCGGTGCTTGGAATATTATGCTTTATAATATTACTCCAAACAATAACGAACGTGACAATCTTATTGCAACATCAAAGTTCGCTGACCTTTTTGGTGTGTTCCTTCCATCTATTGCATCATTCGCAGTTGGTATTCTTCCAAAGGCTACAAACAATGCAGTTGGTATGCAGGATATCTATACGGGTTTTGCAGTTATAATTACAGTAATTGCCGCATTTACTGCATTCTTTGGATTCTCTGCTATGCGCGAAAGAGTTCCGCTTGCTTCTCGTGAACAGATGCAAGAAGTTGGCGTTGTTGAATCATTTAAAAACGTTTTCAAAAACAGACCAATGTTTATTCTTGTTCTTTCAGGTTTCTTTGCAGGCTTTAAATCAGTTGGTGTTGCAAGTGAAAGTTTCTATTGGATGCACAACTCAAAGAACGTTGCTCACGGTTCAATCGCAGGTCTTTTCACAGGTATTCCTAACTATATTATGGTACCACTTGCACCTAAACTCATTCGTAAATTTGGTGCTAAAAAAGTTGCTGTTGCATCTGGTATCTTTGCAGGCTTTGCTTATGCAGGCACATTTCTTATTGGTATTTTGGGTAACGGTGGTAAAGGTTTCCTTGTTGACTGGGAAGGTCATAATGCAGTAATCAACCTTGCAGTTCTCACATTCTGTCTTACAGTTTGCGGTCTTCCTAACCAGCTTTTAAACGTTGCAGGCGCTGTTCTTCAGGGTGACGTTTATGACTACAGTGAATGGAAAACCGGAATGAGAAATGAAGCACTTGTTCAGACAGTTCAAAACTATTTCGGCAAGGCTGCTAACTCAATCACAAACCTTCTTTCAGGTGTTGTTATTTCATTGGTTGGTTATGTTGCAAGAAAAGACGAATTCGGCAACATTGTTCCTGAATCAAACTACAATACACTTCTTGGCTTCTGGGCTGTTTTCTGTTTGCTTCCTGCAATCGCTCGTTTCCTTTATGGTATAACTCTTTTATTCTTCAATGTTGATGGTAAATTCAAAGAGCAAATGCTCAAAGACCTTGAAGTTAGACGTCGCGAAAGACTTGAAAAAATGAATGAAGAAGCATCAGGCGAAGTTGCTGACGCTTAAAAATCAATCACGAAAAATATTAAAGCCGACTCAAATGAGTCGGCTTATTTTTTACTTCTTACAATATAATTCAACTTTGTTAAGAGTTGCTTTTACACGATATGATGTAATCACAATCTTCAATGAGTTGAGTTTTTGCTTTTTGAAACGACAGATGCGTTTTGCACCGATTACGGTTGATGAACAAAGTTTCTCATAGCCTTTGCCAAACTTCCCATAAACATCAAAACTTTCTATTTGCTGTCCTGTTGCGATATTCTCTTTTAAAACGATTTTATCTGCAATTACAGGTGAATTAAAGTCTATTATGATTTCGGGTTGTTCATCCCCTATTGCACATTGCCAATAACCATTTTCAGTTATACTGTTATTTGCATTGTGTTCATCATCAATTTGAGATGATGCAGACACAACGCAATCCTTCAAAAGATTTTCGGGGAATTCTTTTCGCAATTCGTCACCGAATTTGCGAAGTGCACGTACATCGGCTTTTGCTAATAATCCGTTTTTATCGGGTGGAGTATTAAGAAGTAATGACGAGTTACCACCAACACTACCCCAATAAATATGCATAAGTTTTTTTAGAGATTTCACCTTGAAATCTTCTCGTCTGTGATAAAACCAACCAGGACGGATTGACACATCAACTTCGGCAGGATACCAGATAAAATCTTTTATACCGTCAATAAACTCACGGCTACCTAAATCTTGAGTTTTCGCATCAACATTTTTGGCAAATTCTGCTGTATCCTCTTGTTGAGAATGCTCGGCAGTATAATCCTGATTGCCTACAAATGCAGGAACTACACTCCATTCAGATTCTCGTGATTTTCCTGCTTCATTACCACACCAACGGACATCTGGGCCACAGATATTAATCACTGCATTAGGTTGTAATTCACGGATAAGCTCAAAGTATGAGTTCCAATCATACACTTGTTTTTTACCATTTTTACCCTCACCACAAGCACCGTCAAACCAAAAGCAGAAAATGTCACCATATTTTGTTGCAAGTTCTGTCAACTGATTTTTGAAGTATGCATTATAATCTTCGCCTGTGCCGTAAGTCTGCTCGTGCCTATCCCAAGGGGATAAATACACGCCAAATTTAAGCCCATATTCACGGCAAGCGTTAGAAACTTCGCGCACCACATCACCTTTACCGTTTTTATAAGGACTATTTTTTACGCTATAATCTGTATATTCACTTGGCCACAAGCAGAAACCATCGTGATGCTTACAAGTGAGAATTATGGCTTTCATACCTGCATTTTTAATTTCTCTTGCCCATTGACGAGCATCAAGCTTTTTAGGATTAAATACGCGTGGCGATGCTGTGCCATCTCCCCATTCACGACCAGTGAATGTATTTGTTCCAAAATGACAGAAAGCGTACATTTCTAATTTTTGCCATTCTAATTGACGAAGCGACGGAATTACTTCCGCTGCTATCTCATAACTTTTTTTATTCTGCATAGTTAGTTGCAACAATATCAACACCTGTACCGAGAATATTCTCGATAACAACATCACCGATATTAACAGGTGCTTTGATAGACGCTTTATTAATAACTTCCATACACTCCATCATCATACCCTTTGGAATTGGGTTTGCTGACTTAACAGGCACAACATAAGCATTGCCACCCTCAACCTTAACAGTTGTTGTGAGCATTCTTGTTGGATTTGTGCATTCTGTATGTGCATAAGCTTCACCACGTTTGCAAGTGTTGCCTTTTACATCAACAACTGCACCATTATCGTCAAGGGTAACAGTAATGGGACAACCTAAAGGACATGCAACGCATACGAGTTCTCTTTTTTCCATTTTTATTACGCCTCCACTCTAACGATAATTTTTGAATCAACAGGTAATGTGCTGATTACGGATTGCTTGAGAGTAACATATTCCATTTCGCCCGGGCAAAGTTTCTTCTTTTTCTTTGAAAGAATTTCTTCACCATTGCACTCAACAACAATCTTTGCATTGTTGTAAACTGCACCTACACGGAAATAGAGTTTAACATCAGCATCTGTTGCACAGTTAATTCTCTGTGGAACAATGTAACGAACACCATTGATACCTTCTGTATAAACACAGTCACCTGTAACTTTTTCGCCTTTAATGTATTTAGCAGCACCAAGACCTGCAATCTGGCTTTCTTCTGTAACATAGTCAACAAGGTCATGAACCTGAAGAACGTTACCACAAGCAAACACGCCTTTTTGCTCTGATTCACGATATTCGTCAACGCGTGGACCATTTGTAATTCTGTCAAGCTCAAGTCCTGCATTCTTTGAAAGTTCGTTTTCTGGGATAAGACCAACTGAAAGCATAAGTGTATCACAAGGAACATATTCTTCTGTACCAGGAATTGGTTGAAGTTTGTCGTCAACCTTTGCGATTGTAACACCCTCAAGTCTGTATTTGCCATGAGTTGCAACAACTGTGCAGCTGAGTTTAAGTGGAATACCGAAGTCGTCAAGACATTGAACAATGTTTCTTGTAAGACCGCCTGAATATGGCATCAATTCGCAAACCATTTTAACCTTTGCGCCTTCAAGAGTCATACGACGAGCCATAATAAGACCAATGTCACCAGAGCCAAGAATTACAACTTCGTGACCTGGCATATAGCCATCAATATTAACATATTTCTGAGCAGTACCCGCAGTCATAATACCTGATGTACGGCAACCTGCGATATTGAGTGCTCCCCTTGGTCTTTCACGACAACCCATTGCAAGAACAACTGCTTTTGCATTGATTTTAAGAAGTCCATCTTTTTTATTAACAGCAGTAACTGTGTTATCTTCTGCAATATCAAGTACCATTGTGTCTGTTTTAACAACGATATCTGTATCTGCGAGAAGTTTCATAAATCTGCCTGCATATTCAGGTCCTGAAAGTTCTTCGCCAAAATAGTGAAGACCGAAACCTGTATGAATGCACTGTTCAAGAATACCGCCAAGAGTTTCAGCACGTTCAAGAACGATAATTTTTTCAACACCGTTTTCTCTTGCTTTAAGCGCTGCTGCCATACCAGCAGGACCGCCGCCAACAACGGCTAAATCAAAATTCAACATTTTCAGCACCTCACTTTGTTCTTTCGTAAATAATCTTTGACTCTCCGCCAAACTTGGTAATTTCATTCATATCTACACCAAGTTCACGAGCAAGGATTTCAACAACTTTGCTTCCACAGAAACCACCTTGGCAACGGCCCATACCTGCTCGGGTACGTCGCTTAACGCCGTCAACATCACGAGCACCTGCAGGAGCTTTGATTGCATCAATGATTTCACCTTCTGTTATTGTTTCGCAACGGCAAACAATTCTGCCGTATGCTGGATTTTTCTTAATAAGTTCGGTTCTTTCTTCGTCAGTCATATGACGGAAACGAACAGGTTCTTCTCTTTCGTCTGTATATGATGCTTTTTCTTTGAGTTCTACTTTTTCTGCGAGAATATCGCGAACATAAGTTGCGATTGCAGGAGCTGATGAAAGCCCTGGTGACTCTATACCTGCAACATTCAAGAAGTTAGCACTCTTGTCGCACCAACCAATGATGAAATCATCGTTAACCGGATGAGCACGGACACCTGCGAAAGATGTAATTGCATTTCTTGCTGAAACGATTGGCACTGATTTAAGTGCTTTTTCAACGATTTCAATAAGACCTGCAGGAGTTGTATCTGTATCTTCTTTGCTTTCTTGATTTATAGCAGTTGGGCCAATAAGAAGGTTACCGTCAACTGTTGGTGTTACAAGAATACCCTTACCCATTTCATTTGGACATTGGAAAATTGTATGTACAGCCAAGTTGCCAACTGATTTATCAAGAAGATAATATTCACCTTTTCTTGGAATAAGCTCGATTGAATCGTCGCCTACCATACGAGCAAGGTCGTCTGAGAAGTTACCTGCTGCGTTGATGATATATTTAGCATTGATGTCCCCTGCTGTTGTGTTAAGCACATAGCCATCTGCATTTTCGTTGATTGCTTTAACATCACAGTTTCTGATGAATTCAACACCATTTGTTACTGCGTTTTCAACTGCTGCGATTGTGAGTTCATAAGGACAAACAACACCTGCACTTTCGCAAAGAAGCGCACCAACAGCCTTATCGCTGATATTAGGCTCAATTCTGCGAAGTTCTGCTTGGTCAATTACTGAAAGTTCTGGAACGCCGTTTTTAACGCCACGTTCGTAGAGCACTTTAATGTGTTCCATTTCGCTATCAGAAAAAGCTACAACAACTGAACCATTCTTTTTAAACGAAACAGAAAGCTTTTTGCAGAGTTCAGGCATCATTGCAGTACCTTTAACATTGAGTTCAGCTTTGAGAGTACCGTTTTGAGCATCAAAACCACCGTGAACGATTGCACTGTTTGCTTTTGTTGTGCCCATTGCAACATCATTGCATTTTTCGAGCAAAGCAACATTGAGTTCATAGCGACTGAGTTCACGAGCAATTAAACCGCCGACTACACCGGCACCTACAATTGCTACATCATAAGTCATAAATACACCCTTCTTTTTCTTTAAAACATCATAATTCGACATTTTATTCATTATCTTGTACATTATATCACATTCGTTTAGTTTTTAACATAGTTTTTTCAAATATTTTTAAAAAATTTTACTATTTTGACATCGCTTTCAACTTATCACCAATACGCTTGATTATTCTCTTTTCAAGTCTTGAAATATAACTTTGTGAAATACCTAATTTATCGGCAACTTCTTTTTGAGTTAATTCTTCTTTATCACCCAAACCAAATCTCATATCAATAATTATTCTTTCTCGTTCAGGTAATGTTTTAATAATTTCCATAACCATTCTTTTTTCGTCATCTTCTTCAATTTCACGACTTATTTCGTCCCCTTCACTACCCAAAACATCAGCTAACATTAACTCGTTGCCGTCCCAATCGGTATTAAGTGGCTCATCAAGAGAAATCTCCATTTTTTGTGATGCTATTTTGCGAAGATACATCAAAATCTCATTTTCAATACAACGGGACGCATAGGTTGCAAGTTTTATATTTTTTTCGGGAGAAAATGTATTGACGGCTTTAATAAGACCTATTGTGCCTATTGAAATCAAATCTTCAATATTAACTCCTGAACTTTCAAATTTCTTTGCTATATAAACAACTAGTCGCAAATTATGTACTATGAGTTTCTCACGGGCTTTATCGTCACCATTTGCAAGTTGTTCACTCAAAAGTTGTTCTTCTTCTTTTGAAAGTGGCTCGGGCAAGGACATTGGCCCGTTGATATAATAAACACCACGCTTAAAAAAGCGAAGATATAGCTTTTGAAAAAATAGTTTTAATTTAGTCATTATGCATTTCTCCTTCAAGATTGATATTTAAGATTATTTTATATTCATCTAATGGTGCAAGGCTCTCGGCTATATACACTTTATCGGTTTTGTAGTCCCCTATTTCAATTAACTTTGGTCTGTATGCTTTTAAAAGTGTTTCTCCACTAACAGTTGACACAGGAATAAGGCGCATTTTGTCAGTTTCGTCAAACAAGTCATAAAACATTGTTTTATCCATCATTATTACAGGATAATTTGAAAAAGGCTCACGAAGATTATTGCCCGTATCCATTAAACTATGGCAAGAAATTGTCTTTTTATAAGTCTGAATTTTTATGTAATATTCTTTTGATTTTGGTGCTTTTTTGTCGGTCAATTTTGAAATTAGTGTGATTACTATATAAGCAATTACAGAGCATATTACAAGGAATGTAATATCAATGTCAAAATATATAATTCCGTTATTATATAGCATTATATCAATCTCGGTGAACATATAGATTGCGAACATTATTCCACCGAAAATAAAACAGATTGCAAACAGCCAAAAAGTTGCTCTTATTAGTTTTTTGATGGGTTTTATTCCAAATGTTATTATGGACATTAAAACCGCTGAAAGCACCTTTAAAAGTGTCATTATGACGCCTAAATCGTCTAAAAATAGCAGTAATGACGATAATCCACCCACTATTGAGCCAAGCAAAATCCTAAACCGTGTAGTATCCATTCTTGAAATTGTTTTTACTGCTAAAAGCATAAAATAATTAACAAGAATATTGATTACAATAAGCACATCAACATATACAATCAATTAAATCACCACACAAAAAAAGCTTGATACCATTTTACACGGTATCAAGCATTTATTTTGTCACTTTTTAGACTGTTCTCATATAATCTTCAAGAATGAGCACCGCAGAAACTGCATCGACAACTGCTTTTCTTTTTTTGCCACGAACATCAACTGCATTGAGAATATTATGAGCTGAAACTGTTGTTAATCTTTCATTCTGAAAAGCCACAGTCAAGCCTGTTTTTTCTTCGAGCAATTTACCGAGTTCTCGGCAAGCATCACTACGAAAGCCGTAACTTCCGTCCATATTCTGTGGAAGCCCCACACAAATGCGCTCAACCTTTCTTTCTTTTGCCAATTCTGCGATTTTATCAACAAGAACATCTCTGTTTTTTTCGGTGATTACGCAAACTGGTGAAGCTAAAATCTGCGTTTTGTCACAAACTGCAATTCCTGTTCTCACATCACCATAATCCACTGACATTATAATCATATATCAGTTACCTCTAATTCTTCCATAACATTATTGTTTTCTAATGCTCTTGAGAATGCGTAGGCACTTTGAACTGATGTGAATAAAGGCACTTTCTTCATAAGAGCAGCGCGACGAATCATAAGTTCTTCTTCATTGCCACGAACATTTTCAAGAGTTGAAACTACATAAGAGAACTTATTCCCGTTTATCATTTCAACTGCATTTTCACCATTTGCCGTGTTTGCTGCGATATGATTTGCATTAAGAAGTTTTGCAGTATCACTTGTTGCATAGATTTTAAAGCCTTGGCTCAAGAATCTATCCGCCATTTTAGAAACATCTGCCTTGTCACTTTCACGAACTGACACTAGAATTGAACCTGTTCTCTTAATTCTCATACCTGATGCAATCATACCTTTAAGAAGTGCGTTATCAAAGGTGTCACCGATTGCCATTACGTCACCTGTTGACTTTGTTTTTTCACCAAGAAGCATATCTGCACCTTTGAGTTTTTCAAAGCTGAATACAGGTACACGAACAAAGAATTTATCAGGATTTACGATTGTACCAACAGCCACGCCCATATCTGAAAGTTTTTCACCAGCCATACAACGAACTGCAATATCTGTTACATCAATTCCCGATGCTTTTGTAACAAATGGAACAAGAGTTGTATCAGTTACAGATGCTTTTGTTACATAGAGATTATTGTCAAATGCAACGAACTGCATATCAATTGCACCTTTGAACTTGAGTTCTGCTGTAATTGATTTTACATATTCAAGCAAAATATCACGAATTGTATCGTCTATACTGATTGTTGGAACAACTGAAATTGAGTCGCCTGAGTTAATATGTGCTTTTTCAATATGTTCGCAAAGTGCAGGAATAAAGAAATCTTCACCGTCTGAAATAATGTGTGCTTCGATACAAGTGCCAACAAATACTTTTTTGCTACTTGTATGCTTAACATTAGCATCATCAAGAATATCAAAGAATTCAATTTTATTTGATATCTTTTTATAGAAATCAAAGTCTGCACCAATAATTTTTACATTTTCATTTTCAAAAAGTTTTGCCTTTTTGATTGCATCTTCACCACCAAAGAGAAGCACAGCATAATCAGGTTTTTCTGTTCTGATTACATTCAAAATATCTTCGTCTGTAAGTGGGTCTAAATAAACTCTGTCAGCAACATTATAATCTGTTGTAACTGATGCAGGGTTATTGTTGAGAAGAACAACTTCAAAACCTTGATTTTTCAATGATTTCACACAATGAACTGTGCAGTAATCACTATCACCGCTTCGGCCTGTAACTGCAGGACCGCTACCGATTACCAAAACTTTTTTCTTATCAGTTTTATTTGCATTTATAAAGATTTCTGCTTCGTTATCTGCACCATAAACTGAATAGAAATATGGCTTTTTAGCATCAAATTCAGCTGAGCAAGTGTCAATAGAATTAAACACCGCATTATGCTCATATTCTGGTTTTTCACCACGGATTTGCTCAATAGCATAGTCGGTGAATCCCATATTCTTTGCATATTCATATACTTCAAAGCTATCATTTTTTTCAATAGTTTTCTGTGTTTCTGCAATATTTTTAAGTTTAAATAAGAACCATTTATCAATATTTGTAATCTTATTCAACTCATCAATATCAAAATCACGGTAAAGTGCTTCAAATACTGCAAAAATTCTGCGGTCATCAGCAAGACTAATAATATTTTTAAGTTCGTCATCAGTAATATTCTCAAACTGTGAAAGTCTTGGTGTATGGCTCTTATTCACACTTCTGACAGCTTTCATAAATGCAAGTTCAAAACCTGTGCCGATTGTGAGACACTCACCTGTTGCTTGCATCATCGTACCAAGAGTACGATTTGCATCACCAAAACTATCAAATGACCACTTAGGGAATTTAACTGCACAATAATCAAGAGCAGGTTCACTGCAAGCAGTTGTGCAACCTGTTATATCGTTCTCAATTTCAAACAAAGTTTTGCCAAGTGCAATTTTTGCGGAAACATAAGCAATTCTGTAACCCGTTGCTTTTGAAACAAGAGCAGATGTACGGCTGACACGAGGGTCAACGCCTGTTACTACATATTCTTTTCCGTCAGGGCTCAAAGCAAATTGAACATTACAGCTACCCTCAATGCCTAAACGAGAAACAATTTTTCTTGCTGCTCTGCGAAGACGTGTAAACTCTGAATCTGTGAGAGTCTGTGCAGGGATTACAACGATTGAGTCACCTGTATGAATACCAACAGGGTCAACGCTTTCAACACTACCAACGCTGATACAATTATCTGCTTTATCGCGCATTACTTCAAATTCAAGTTCTTTCCAGCCTGCTATACTTTTTTCAACGAGAATTTGACTAACAATTGAAGTTTCAAGGCTCTTCTCTGCTTTCACCGCAAGGCTTTCTTTTGTTTTACAATACTCTGCACTTTCTCTGTCAGGAGTATATGCAGGACGAACAATTACAGGATAACCTACCTTATCAGCAAAATCACAAGCTTCTTCTACACCATTTACAACAAGTGCTGGTACTGTTGGCTCGTTCATTTCGTCAAGTGCACCAACGAATGAATGTCTGTTTTTAACGCTACGGATAACGTCTTGATTGATACCAATAAGAACTGTATTAGTTTCTTCAAGGTAACCGTTTTGAGCGAGTTCAAGGCTCAATTCAAGACTATCGTCACCACCCGCTGTTGAGAGAAGTGCATCAGGCTTTTCTTTTTCAAGAATTTTCTTAACACTTTCAATATTAAGTGGTTCAATATAAACTCTGTCAGCAAAATCTTTATCTGTTGCCAACGCTGACGGTGTTGAGTTAGCGAAAATTACTGTTATTTTCTCTTCTTTAAGAGCTTTGCAAACCTGTAATGCAGAATAGTCGAATTCAAGTGACTGACCAATTTTAACCGGGCCTGCACCAAGAACAAGAATTTTTTCAAATTTATGCATTTTCTTCACCGTCCATCATCTTATAGAAATCACGAATAATAAAACCTGTACTACTGTCAATATCACCTTTTGGTGTGAATTGAACTGAAAGTCCTTTAAATTTCTTATAACGAAGACCTTCAACAGTTTCATCATTTATATTTGTCATTATAATATCTGCAATATCACTCTTTACAGAAGATTTTTCAACTGCATAGCCGTGATTTTGGTCAGTTATCATAATTTTATCTGCACCTTCAATTCTAACGGGTTGATTTGAGCCACGATGACCTTTATCCATCTTAATAATCTTGAAATCATTTGCAAGAGCCAACATCTGATGACCAAGACCAATTGCAAAAACAGGAATTTCCTTTTTAATTGTTTCACGGATATTTTCAATGATTTCTGGCTCGTCATCAGGGTCTGCAGGGCCATCACAAAGAACAACACCATCAGGATTATATTTCATAATATCTGTTGCTGTGCTGAAAGCAGGGACAAAAGTCACATTGCAACCATTGAACAAAAATGCATTGAGTTGTTTTCTTGGTGAACCAAAATCGACTGCAACAATATTATACTTTGCATTTTCGCCTTTCATCTCGATTGGCTCTTTAATTGTGATTTCACGGACTGCGCCTGAAACTGTATAAGCCTTAATCTGTGGAAGTAATTCATCAAGGTTGTCGATATTATCAGTAATTGCACCATTTACATAGCCTTTATCACGAAGATACCTTGTAAGGCGGCGTGTATCAATACCACAAATACCAACGATACCGCATTGTGAAAGATATTCATCGAGAGTGATTTCGCCACCATCTGAACAGATATCGCACCATTCACGGACTATGTATCCGTTAGACATAATAGTGCTCTCATCTTTGCCACGAACAATTCCACGATTTGCTGCAAGTGGATATGTCTGCGCAACAATTTGACCATAATATGTAGGGTCTGACAAAATATCAGTATAAGCAGATGTGCAAGTATTGAAGACAACTTCACCAATTGTTAATCCGCTTTTACCCATTGAATATCCTTCAAAGATTGTTCCGTCTTGAAGAACTAAATATGCTTTTGTTCTGTTTCTCATAAAATATCACCTTGATAAATTGAATATTATATAAACCATAAAAGCCCATCGTCTGATGGGCTAAATTTTATGCTGCATTTTCTGCTACCGGTGTTTCGGGTTGCACAGGTGTCTGTGTTGTTGTTTCAGGCGTTGTCTGTGTTGTTGTATCAGGTGGATTTTGCGGTGTCACACCGGTTGTGTTTTCTGGAGGTGTTGTTACGCTTCCACCCGGAGCAACGCAACCTGCACATTTAGCAGGAAGATTTGAAGTTTTATACCAACCTGATGCAGTTGATTTACATCCATCACCCGCAAGCAAACCTGAAACTGTACAATAAGAACGCTGTGTTACTTTATCTGTATATTTTTCAAAGTTCTTTGACGCAAGGTTTTTATGAACTCTATCCATAACAGTTTTATAAATCATACCTGCAGGGTTACTGCTGACATTAACCTGTTTATTCTGGTCATAGCCAAACCAAACGGCGCTGATGTAGTAAGGTGTGCCTGCAACCATCCATCTGTCATAGTTGTTTGTTGTTGTACCAGATTTTGCAAAAGAAGTAAATCCTTTAACATTATAAGCACGACCAGTACCAACAGGGCCTTGCATAACAGTTCTGAGCATTTGATTCATAACATAAGCAGTTTCAGGTGACATAATCTGTTCACCTTCTGGGCTCTTTTGAAGAAGAATATTTTGACCTGTGCTATCTGTAACCTTTGTATAGCAATATGGCTCAAAATATTTACCACCATTACCGAAAGCCGCAAATGCAGCAGCCATTTCAAGTGTTGTGCAACCGCCGTTTGAACCACCAGTCGCAAGTGTTGATGGTGCTGTGCTATCAATTTTATCGTTCATTGTTGAAATGTGAAATTTTTCTGTAAGATAGCTATAGCTTGTCTTGAAGCCCATCATCATAAGAAGCTGAGCAGGAACAGTATTGTATGAAATTGAAAGTGCATATTGAGTTGTTACATAACTATTTGGGTCACCAGGGTTTCCACCATAGTTATCAGGCCAACGCTTGCCTTTCCAAGTAATACCATAATTCTTGATTTTTGAAGACCATGTTGCATAATCTTCTTCAATTGCTGCAGTATAAATGCTGAGTGGTTTAATTGATGAACCAGGTTGGCGAATAGCAGAAACAGCTCTGTTATTTGAACGGTTTTCTGTCTTTTCGCCTGCTCCACCAACAATTGCCACAACTCGTCCACTATAGTCCATAATTGTCATTGCAGACTGAGCTAAATCTTTTGTTGATGATGCTCTTTCACTTGGGAAATTGGTGCGGTTTTCATAAACATCTTCAACGATGTTCTGAATTTTGGTGTCAACCGCTGAATAAATGCGAAGACCACCTGAATACATCATTTTTGTAGCTTCATAATGTGAGTAACCTGCTGCTTTAAGGTCTTTGATAACAGAATCAATTACGTAGTCAACATAATAGCTATAAATTTCACCTTTTGTTGTAACTTCATTTTTGCCATTATCTTTTGCAACATAGTTCTCACTATTTGTAAAGATGAGTTCAAAAGCAACAGCTTCATCATATTGCTCTTTGGTAATCATCTTCTGTTCATACATCTTTCTAAGGCATGTTTCCTGACGTCTTTTATTTGCTTCAGGTCGCCACAAGGGGTCGTATTCTGCAGGCTTTTGTGTAATTGCTGCAATAGATGCACACTCTGCGATATTTAGTTCTGAAATATCTTTACCAAAATATGTTTCAGCGGCAGTCTGCACACCGTAACAGTTATGGCTAAGATATATTGTGTTGAGATATGCCTCAATAATATCATCTTTTTCGTAATTCTTCTCTAAATTCAAAGCAGAAATCATTTCATTATATTTTCTATTGATGCTTTTTCCGTTTTCACCGGTCAGGTTTTTAATGAGCTGCATTGTGATTGTTGAGCCGCCACGAATGTCACCATCTTGAATAACTGACCTTAAAATACCAAAAGTTGAACTAAACCAGTCAACACCCTTATGCTCACGAAAACGCTCGTCTTCAAGAGCCTGAAAGGCTTTCGGCATCCATTCTGACATATTTTCTATATCAACCCAGACACGATTCTTTTCGCCGTGAAGTTTAACCAGCTCTACTGGATTGCCTTCTTCATCATCAGCGTAAATAATGGTTGTCTGGTCTTGATTTTGCTTATAGAAATCAAGGTCAATGATTCTATCACCATTAACACGACCAACCACGTCAAAAAGCACATAAGCCCCTAAAATCACGCACACAAGCAACCCTGTGAACACGATTGGCGCAAGGATTTTCAACAATTTCTTAACTTTTGGAGACATCTTTCTTTTTTTGTTTGAGGTCTTTTTTCTCATATTTATCCTCCAAAACTGCTTTTAATAGATGCAGTTTTTATAACATATAAACAAGTATAGCACAAAAACCTTAAAATGTTTAGTATTTTTTAGAAAATAATTAAATTTTAATAATTTGTAATAATTTTGCTAAAAATACAGACAAGATAATTTTTCCAAAAACAAAAGGATGGCTATATTATGCTTCAAAGAAACCGAAAAATATTCTTATTCTTTATTTTGTGCATTATAATTTTGTTTGTTCTTTATTTTTTGCTCAACAGGGATATGAATGAATATATAAGAGAAAACCCTTATACACCCCCTATTGACTATTACACTATTACAGAATATCAAGGAAAAATTGCAGTTTTTAAAAATGATGACACAATACCCATTGATGTTTATGATTCTTATGTTTCAGTTTTGCCACAGCACGACAGAGAGCTGTTGCAAAATGGCATTCGTACTGAAAGCACTTCTGAATTGCAGAAAATCATTGAAGATTATACAAGTTAATTCTTTGAAACTTTAATATCTGCGTTTTTAATGTTTCCGTTTAATGTGATTTCAATTATGCCGTTATCACGGATATAAAAATCTGCATTTTCACCGTTAACTGTAACTGCATAATCAAAACTGTCATTCATTACAGCAATTACTGAATATTTTTCGTTGTTACCATAGTATTTAAGTGAACATTCCATTTCAGTTGCATCTTCATTGAACTGACTGTTCATAACCATTATATCAAGACCGGTTGAAAGTGTTTTTAGTTTGAAATATGCATTAGTCCAGATATTAATAGGTGTTGAAAGTCCGCCAAAATTGTGAAACCAACCGCCACGACCTGATGTAATATTGAACATTTCGAATGTGTAATATGAATATTCAACTTCTCTCTTCCATGCATCAAGTGCAGTTTTTGCAATTTTAAACGCAAAATCAGTTTCGCCAAGGTCAAGCATAGTTTTCCAAACAAACCATTGGTGAGAAAGCCACACATTACCGTTCCAATAACCATTTGTTATGTAATATGATGCGGATTTATCAACGGCGCTGATACCCACAGGACTGAACATTTCGTCGTCACTCTTTAAGTGTGAGAGAATTCTGTCGCGTTGGTCTTTTGTAACAGCACTTGCAATGATTGGATAAATGCCGTCCATTGTTTTATTTAAGTTTTCACCATCTGCAGTTCTGTATTGCTCTTTTGCGTCACCGTTTTCATCGTGAATTACATATGAGAAATAGCCACAATCTTCATCCCAAGAATATTTTTGTAATGCATTTGACACTCTTTCGATATCTTCAAGATATATTGCTTTGTCGTCTTCTTTTTCGAGCAAATCTGCCACCATATAAAGAATTTTTGCACAACGGATTACCTGTGATGATGAGATGCAAGGTGTCATCCATTTTTGCTTATTTTCAGCATACATTGTCTTTTGTGGTGGAAGGTCATCCATACCACTACAATTATAGAAATAATCAAATGTTGTTGTAAGCCCACTATTGAATTTTGTGGTTGTAGAGCCGTTTATCTTACCTGCAAGGAAGTCATAGAACATTTTTACTCTGTTATAATATGCGAACAATTCTGTTTTATCGTTTGCCTTTTTAAGCATTTCAAGATATTGATAAATATGTACAGGCACAGGTGAGCCATGCAAAAGGAATGCCCACTCTTTATTGTCTGTCAAATATGTTTCGAGAATATAATCAGCAATACTTGGTGCAAATTCAATCATATCAAGACCGATAAAACCTGAATCCCAAGTGTAGAATGAGTCCCAGCGCTTGCCAGGTGTATGGTGAACAACATATTCACCGTTTCTGTAAAGTGGATAAACGGTATTTTGGAACACAGTAGCACGAAGAATTCTGTTTGAGAATTCATAAGTTTTACCTGCTAAATTCAAATCGAATTTTTCAAGTGAGTTATATGCTTTTTCATAGATTTTTTCATATTCTTCTGTTGTTTTATACTCGGTTTCACCAAATGAAAGCACCGCGTATTCAATATGAGTTGTGCGTGGTTCAACATAGAGAGTATGAACAACTGTGTTATGATAAAAACCTTCGTCACTATGTTTTTCTGAGAATGAACCTGAGAAAGTTTCGAGCATATTCTGAAAACTCTCATCAGGTTGTGAAATTCGAGCAGTTGGGCTATCTTCAAGGCAACCTGTATTAAAATCACGACAACGAGTTGATGGGTTAAATGTTTTTACATAGAATTTACCGTCAACACCGTCATATTTATAAGAAATGAGCTTGCCGTTATCATCAGCAATTTCTATTTCAGGATAGAAATTATGCTTTTGACTATTTGTTGAAACTGTTTCGCTCGCTTCAGTTACTGCAAGAAAGTCGAATTCAACTCCACCTGTGCCACAGGACACAAGAATTACGCTTGAAAGATTAAACGGAACTGATAAAATATCAAAATTCTCTGCTGATTTGAATATGATTTCTTGCCCATTCAAAGTCCATACGCTATCTTTATCGTCAGTTGTTCTGTAACGGATATGAAGAGTTGGATTTTGGAATTTTGAAATATCACCTAAATCATAAGTGATTTTGTCCCCTGCTTCTTCACCGAGTTTTGAATATTTGGGCAAAATATAACGGTTGTTATCTCTGTCGCCAAGTGCTTTATGATAAGTGAATCCGTCATCAAAGAATTCACCTTTTTTCATTGCATCAATAACTTGCTTGTCCCAAGGACGAATAGTGTTGTAATCATAAGATTTATAATCAAGTGCTTTGATAAATATATTTTTTTCGGGTAAAACAGGTGTTGTTGTGAACACATTTGGGTATTCAATAGCAGAGAAAAGGTTAAGCAAACAAATCTGCATAATTTCAGTATTATTTACAAACTCTGTGCGCACGAGTACGCTATCACTATCGAGCTTTGTAAAAGACACGTCTGCATAAACCTTGTCTTTCCATTCAAGGTCATAACGATATGAATAGAATGAGTAATTAGCCTTTGCTTCCCAAGGGTGAACACCGACAGGCACAGTTACATTTGGCACGCGAGAATCTGCATTTTCAATAGCAGGACTCACAACGCAGTCGAAACGGACGCCACCTTCAGTTTTATGGTCAACTATTCTTGAAATACCACTGTATTTCTTTGAATACGGACCCCAATAGCCTAATCGTTCGTGCATTTTTTCTGTAACTTTGCTCATAAATAATACCTCGCGAAAAAATATAGCATTATTATAGCAAAATTGGTGTGGGTTTTCAATACAGATACACTAAAAACATTGGGCTAATCGTCGTCTTCGTCGATGCCGAAAAGGGCGCGGAGTTCGTCGAGAGTCTTCTTTTCAATTCGGGATACATAAGAACGGGATATGCCAAGTTTTTTTGCAATTTCTCGTTGTGTCATCGGGTCGGTGTCATAGAGTCCGTATCGCATTATTATAATCTGCTTATTTCTCTCGTCTTTGATGCTTTCAAGATATTCATATAGTTTTTCTGATTTCATTTTCAAATCAACATCGTCAAAGACGGTTTCTTCACAATAGATTATATCGGTAAAGGTCAAGGGATTTCCTTCGCTGTCCGTGTCAATTGGCTCATCCATTGAGATTTCAACGGCACTTTTTTTCTTTGCGCGAAAATGCATAAAAATCTCGTTTTCGATACATCTTGAAGCATAAGTTGCAAGTCTTGGTCCACGGGTATAATCAAAGGTATTGATAGCTTTGATTAGTCCAATTGTGCCTATTGAGATAATGTCTTCTTGGTCGGAATAGTTAGCATAATATTTTTTGATAATATGAGCAACCAAGCGCATATTGTGATTCACAAGTTTATTTCTCGCATTGATGTCGCCATCACGGTGAAACTTTTCAAAGGCTTCTCTTTCTTCTTTTGCGCTCAAGGGTTCGGGAAATGAACTATTTGTTGAAAGATGAAGCATAAAATAGAGAATATTTGTTGATACACTTTGTAATAACGCAAGTAACATAAAAAACACCTCCCGACACTATATGCGGAAGGTGTTAAAATTTTGCAAGTCCTTTTATTAAAATATTAGCCAAGTAAAATATCCATAGCAAGCATTACACAAAAGCCAACGAGAAGTGAGAATGTTGCACCTTTTTCATATCCGTGAGAATGAGTCTCAGGAATCATTTCGTCACTTATTACATAGAGCATTGTTCCCCCTGCAAAAGCCAGAGCAAAAGGTAAAATTGCAACAGAAATTGAAACAACGAAATAACCTATCATTGTGCCGACAACTTCAACAAGCCCTGTTGCAAGAGCAATCAAAAATGCTCTGCGTTTTGGCACGCCAGCATTAAGCATCGGTGCAATAATCACCATACCTTCAGGGATATTTTGAAGCGCGATACCGCCTGAAACTGTTATCGCATCGGCAATATTGCCTGTGCCGAAACTTACACCCGCTGCAATGCCTTCAGGAAGATTGTGAATTGCAATTGCCAATACGAACAATATAACTCGATTGAGTTGTGATGCATTATCCGGGTGAGATTCTTTATCAACACCTGCTATATTATGTAGGTGGGGCACAACTTTATCCATCATACTAAGAAAAACTGCGCCACACATAATACCCGCTATAACAACTAAAAGCCCGCCTAAACCAGTTGAACTTTCAACTGCAGGAACGATGAGTCCCAATACAGCGGCGGCGAGCATTATACCTGCAGCAAAGCTTAAAACAATGTCGTTAAACTTATGTGGAATTTTTTTAAGTGCAAAACCTATAAAACTACCGAAAACTGTTGCAAAACCAACACCGATAGCAGTTAAAATTACAATTTTCATTAAATCACCTTATTATATTGAATCACTATTTTATATTAATAAAATTCTGTGAAAATTGCAATAATATTTTATGAAAATTCTTTTAATTTCAACAAAAAACATATTGACAAAAAATATGCTTTATGTTAGAATAACTTGCGTTGTTGAACTGCGGGTGTAGTTCAATGGTAGAATCCCAGCCTTCCAAGCTGGTCGTGTGGGTTCGATTCCCATCACCCGCTCCAGTTTTTTGCGATTAATTTAATATGCGCTTGTAGCTCAGTTGGATAGAGCAACTGCCTTCTAAGCAGTAGGTCAGGGGTTCGAGCCCCTTCAAGCGCGCCAGTATGTGGTGGATATAGCTCAGTTGGTTAGAGCGCCAGGTTGTGGCCCTGGAGGTCGTCGGTTCGACTCCGATTATCCACCCCATTTTTTATTATAGGGATGTCGTCAAGCGGTAAGACACAACACTTTGACTGTTGCATTCGTAGGTTCGAATCCTGCCATCCCTGCCATCAAAAGGCTACAAAAAAGATATAGCCGCAGAAAACTCTGATTTTATCAGGGTTTTTCTGTTTTTATGGGCAAAATTTTAGTTTACGGTTTACACATACAATAAAGATATTTTTCTCAGCACAGACTCGAACTCTCGCAAAGAGTCTATTTTTTTACAATTTTTTAGTGGTAATTGAAAGATAATAAAGAGTGTGGTATAATGGAAATAGGATGGTGGTAGCATGGATATTATACTTTCTATTCTTCCAAATTTTTTAATTCATTTATTTAAACTAGTAATAAACTTATTTAGACCATTTACGGTTAAAGTTAATCTAATTGAGTGCTACCTAAATGGACTTAGACGTTCAGATGGTGAAGGCGGTTTTATAGGTGGTTCTCGTGTGCATTTTAGAATTGAAATTATCAATAAAAAAGATAAAAAGTTTATTATAAATAAAATATATTGTAGAGCAATGCATCAAGATGAAATTTTGCAAGATAATATTTGCTGCTATAACAAGGATGCATATAAAAAGATTGCTTTTCGCTCCACCTATGAACCATTATCAACTATAGATATCTCACCACAAAGCAGTGAACATTATGATGTTATACTTACCCCAGGCGGTGATTTGAATCGATGCGATAAACTTGTTCTTTTTTACAAAAAAGGAATTAAGAAAAGAAAGATCATTATATGGGAAAAGGAACGAAATTAAATGCACATTATCTACATAGAATTTGGAACCTCGAAATCCACTCAATATAAAAAAGTTTGCAATTTTGCAAAACAACTGCCCAATTATACTTATAACAATGGAATAACAAAATGCTTTGTTGATGATATAAAAGATTATGTTCGCTTGCAGGATGTAATTGTTTTGCTAATTGATAAAATACATAAGTGGAAAAACGCAAAAGTGCTACTATATGACAACGAATATAAATCTTCAATGGATTACTATAATTTCGTTGAGAAATTAAGACAGAATGCAGGTAAATATAAGATTTTCATACGTCAAAAAAATGAATATGATACACACCGTGGGATAGTGACATATGAAGATTTACCCATGCCCGTTGTTTACTATCCAGGATATTCGGGTGCTTTTTTTGCCTTCTCTGAAGATGTTGGAGAAAAAATTTACTTTTGTGAATGCGAAAAACATGCAATCGAAAATTATATACGACTAAAAAAGCAACGAGTTTCAGATGAAAACGAATGTGTTACCGAATCACCTCTTGAAGAATTTTTGTTTCCGCCAATAGTTTCTAGCATATCTAAAAAATTCAAAAATGAACCCTTAACTCCTTTTGCGTTTCAAGAAAAATTATGCTTTCGCTGTAACAAAAAAATTCCGAAAGAGAAATTTTGCCTACCTATGTACGGCGGAGTGTTTAAGCAACGATATGGTTGGTATATAAGACAAGAAGAAATCAAATTAGGAATTGATCGTAGCCAAATACGAAATTTGAATATACTGCCAGAAGAATGCACACCTGAATTATACGATTGTGTTTGTAGATTATCCAAAATTATGAACGAAAGCATATATGGCTCTAACAATGGCGACATACTTATGAAAATGCGTCGAGAATATGATAATACAATCGAAAATTGTGTAAGAGAACAAATGGGTTATCCTAAAATTGGAGATGCATGGGTAAGTGAAACAATGTTATATCATATCGTAGAAGAAATCTACCCAGACACAGAAATAATCCGCCATCATCGCCCAAATTGGTTAGAGGGCTTGGAATTAGATATTTATATTCCAAGTAAAAAACTTGCTTTTGAGTATCAAGGATTACAACATTTTCAAGCAGTTGAGCATTGGGGCGGAAAAGCAAAACTGGAAATACAAAAAGAGCATGATAGTAGAAAAAAGAGAATTTGTGAAGAAAAAGGCGTACATCTTATTTGCATAAACTACGACGAAGAATTAACTAATGATTACATAAGGAAAAGAATTAGTATTGAAGGAATAAAATGATTCTAATAGCCTTTAAGTGTATTTTAAGTACTTAATTTTATTGCTTATAGTTGTATAGGTAAAGGAGACTAAGATGTTCGATATCAATGCTTTTACAAAAGCTTTAGATTCAAAACTGCGTAGTGCATATATTGAGGAATTATCATTTTTGATGTTGAAACATATAAAAAATGCTTTGATATACAATATATATCAAAGCACTTTCAACTATTTTTTAAATGCTAATAATCCTGTAACTCCTGGACCAGAATGAGCCCCTATACAAGTTCCTACCATAAAGTATTGAATGTCTATAGGATTAAATTCTTCTTTAATAGCATCTGTTAATTTTTCTTTTTCTTTAAAATAATCGCTATATCCAATATAAATAATTTGATTAGATAAATCTTCACCACAATTTTCTTTTACTAATTCTATC
>CALEJD010000077.1 GCA_937898195.1 uncultured Clostridia bacterium
CTTTCAAAGAGAAAAGACCCTGAAGCAAATGTTTCATTCTATATTGAAAAGGGTTACCCTGAAGCATCGGTTAAAGAATATATGCTCACTATTCTTAACTCTAACTTCGAAGATTGGCGCAGAGCAAATAAGAACGAAGATATTAGCAAATTCCCATTTAATCTTAAAAAGATGAGCGTTTCAGGTGCACTTTTTGATATGGTTAAGTTTAACGATGTATCAAAAAATGTAATTTCTGTTATGACTGCAAAAGAAGTTTATAAGCTTGTTACAGATTGGGCAATGGATTATAACGAAGTGCTCTATGCACTCTTTGTTGATAACAAAGAAAAAGCAATCGCAATTCTCAACATTGACCGTGACAATCCAAAACCACGTAAAGATATCGCTTGTTGGGAAGAAGTGGAAGACTATGTAACATACTTCTACAACGAACTTTACGACGCAGATTACACACTTCCCGAACACATTAACAAAGCAGATGCAATTGAAATCCTTACAAAGTATAAGGAAATATATTCTGCAAACGATAGCAAAGAAGAGTGGTTCAACAAAATCAAAGAGCTTTGCTCTGCTTGTGGATTTACACCAAATGTTAAAGAATATAAGCAAAATCCTGATGCATTCAAGGGTCACGTTGGTGATGTTTCAACAGTTATTCGTGTTGCTATGACATCTCGCACAAACACCCCTGATTTGTATTACATTATGCAGATTTTGGGTTCACAAGAAGTAATGAGCAGAATTGACAATGCAATAAATTCTTATAAAGAGGCTTAAATATATGGAAGAAATTACAAACATTTCAAACTTTATACACGATTTCATTGATGAAGACCTTGAAAATGGTGTATATGACAAAGTACAGACTCGTTTTCCACCTGAACCAAACGGATATCTCCACATTGGTCATGCAAAAGCGATTTGCATTAACTTTGCAACAAGTAAAAAGTATAAGGGCGAGTGCAATCTTCGTCTTGACGACACAAACCCACAAAAAGAAGATACTGAATATGTTGATGCAATCAAAGAAGATATTGAATGGCTTGGTTTTAAATGGAATAAATGTCTTTTCGCATCAAGTTATTTTGACTTTATCTATGAGTGTGCTGTAAAACTTATTGAAAAAGGTTTGGCTTATGTTGATGACCTTTCTGCTGAAGAAATTAGAGAATACCGTGGCACTCTCACAGAAGCAGGTAAAAACAGCCCATACAGAGACAGAACAATTGAAGAAAACCTTGATTTGTTCAAGAGAATGACTGACGGCGAATTCGAAAATGGTGCAAGAGTTCTTCGTGCAAAAATTGATATGGCTGCTGCTAATATCAATATGCGCGACCCTGTTATTTACAGAATTGCTCACGTGCCACATCACCAGACAGGTGATAAATGGTGCGTTTATCCAATGTATGACTTTGCTCATCCATTGTCAGACGCAAAAGAAGGTGTTACTCACTCTCTTTGCTCTCTTGAGTTTGAAAATCACAGACCACTTTATGACTGGTTCTTAAAGGCTCTTGATATTCCTACTCCACCAAGACAGATTGAATTTGCCCGTCTTAACTTAAACTATTGCCTTACAAGTAAGAGAAAGTGCTTGGCACTTGTTAATGAAGGCATTGTTGATGGTTGGAACGACCCAAGAATGGCAACTCTCAGCGGTATGAGAAGACGCGGATATCCTGCAGCAGCAATTCGTAATTTCTGTGAAAAGATTGGCGTTTCAAAGGCATATTCCGTTGTTGACTATGGTCTTTTAGAATCTTGCGTACGTGATGAACTTAACGCAAATGCTCCAAGAGCTATGGCTGTGCTTCGTCCATTAAAGGTTGTTATTGATAACTATCCTGAAGATAAAACAGAAGTTTTAGATGTTGAAATTCATCCAGAACATCCTGAAATGGGTACTCGCAAAGTAACTTTTGGCAAAACAATTTATGTTGAACAAGAAGACTTTATGGTTGAGCCTGTTAAAAAGTATTTCAGACTTTTCCCTGGCAATGAAGTTCGTCTTAAGAGTGCATATTT
>CALEJD010000078.1 GCA_937898195.1 uncultured Clostridia bacterium
GCATTTTACCCCAAAGTGGAAGAATTGCTTGAATTCTGTTATCTCTGCCTTCTTTTGCAGAGCCACCCGCAGAGTCACCTTCGACGATGAAAATTTCAGTATTTTCAGGATTTTTATCAATACAGTCTGCAAGTTTACCAGGAAGTGAGTTTCCTTCAAGTGCAGATTTTCTTCTTGCACTGTCTCTTGCTTTTCTTGCTGCTTCACGAGCGCGAGACGCATCAAGTGCTTTATTGAAAATAGCTTTTGCAGCCTGTGGATTTTCTTCAAAATATGTCATAAGCTTTTCATACATCATCTTTGACACGATAGTCTGCATTTCTGTATTACCAAGCTTACCTTTTGTTTGTCCTTCAAACTCTGCTTCTGTAAGTTTTACGCTGATAACTGCTGTAAGACCTTCACGGACATCGTCACCTGAAAGGTTTTTATCATTATCTTTTAAGAGTTTGAATTTTCTGCCGTATTCATTGAATACTCTTGTGAGTGCAGTTTTGAAACCGTTTTCGTGAGTACCGCCATCGATTGTGCGAACACCGTTAGCGAAACTCAAAATAATTTCGTTATAACCATCATTATATGAAATTGAAACTTCTGCACTTCTGTCACCACTTACAGTTGTGAAATGCATAATGTCATCTACAACAGGTGTCAAACCACGGCTTGTGTTAATATAATCAACGAATGATTTAATACCACCCTCATAGCAGAAATTTTCTGTTACGATATTTTCTTCGTCACGTTTATCTGTAAGTGTAATTGAAAGACCTGCATTTAAGAATGCCTGTTCACGAAGTCTTCTTTGTAAAACTTCATATTCATAAACTGTTGTTTCTGTAAAAATTTCAGTGTCAGCCTTGAACATAATAAATGTTCCTGTTTCGTCTGTATCCCCAACGATTTCAAGGTCAGTTGCAATATTACCACGCTCAAATTTTTGACGGTGAACATGACCATTCTGACTTACTTCAACAACGAACCATTCTGAAAGTGCGTTTACAACTGATGAACCAACACCGTGCAAACCACCTGAAACTTTATAACCACTACCGCCGAATTTACCACCTGCGTGAAGCACTGTCAAAACAACAGTAACTGCAGGAAGTCCCTGCTGTTCATTGATACCAACAGGAATACCACGACCGTTGTCGCGTACTGTAATAATATTGTCAGGTAAAATCTCAACTTCAATGTGAGTACAATAACCTGCAAGTGCTTCGTCGATTGAGTTGTCAACGATTTCATAAACCAAGTGATGAAGTCCTTTAGGACCTGTTGAACCGATATACATACCGGGACGTTTTCTAACTGCTTCAAGTCCTTCAAGAACCTGAATAGCAGACGCGTCGTATGTTTCGGTTACGACCGTGTCCATAACTTCTTGTTCTTCAATGTTTTTAATCTGGTCGCTCATTTTTTTCCTCCGTCAAAACTTTGACTTTTAAATATTTCCTTTTAATCTTTTAAAAATTGTTGATGTATTAAGTGGTGAAATATAAACTTCTTTTTCATTGTTTTTTGTTGTCACAATAAAGGATTTTGGCAATTCTTCAAGTGAAACATAAATACATTCACCATTTTTTGCTGCAGTGTTTATATATTCTCTTGTAGATTTCATAACAGTTGTATTATCCATATCAAAAATACCTAAAATATCTTTGTCTAGAATAACTGTATCCTGACCAATATTTAAATACATCAGTCCACCGCTTTTCCATTTTCTATCTTAAATACCTTACCTGCGTGAAGACGAGAAATAGTCTCTTTTTCGCAACAGGTAATAAAAACTTGTTTTCCTGTCATTTTATTAAGAATATAATTTTGTCTTGTACTGTCAAGCTCGCTCATAACATCATCCAATAAAATTATAGGATGTTCGCCTTTTAAATCTTTGATAATTTCAGCTTCACCAAGTTTAAGTGCAAGTGAAGCACTTCTTTGTTGACCTTGTGAACCAAACTTTCTCGCAGAAATGCCATTTATTGAAATTTCAATATCATCTCTGTGAGGTCCTGTTGTTGTATTTTTAAGATACAAATCATTTGGACGATGTTTCAACATACTTTCAAAATATATTCTTGCAATATCTTGTTTATCTTCACTTTCATAACGAACATTACTTAAATATTTAATTGTAAGCTCTTCTTTTTCACCTGAAATTCCGTTATAAATTTCACTTGCTTTAACTTGCAGTTTTTTAATGTAATTTATTCTGTCAACAATTACATCTGCACCAGCGAGCGCTATTTTTTCATCCCAAATATCAAGTGTATCTAAAAGTGAAGAATTTTCTGCCGCATTTTTTAAAAGTGCATTTTTTTGTGTTATCAGATGGTTAAAATATGTAAGTTTTTTTGCATACACATTATCTGTCTGACTGATTGCAGTATCAATAAATTTTCTTCTGTTTATTGGTCCGTCTTTTATAAGAGATAAATGTATGGGTGAAAACACAACAGCATAATATTTGCCGATTAATTCTCTTGGTGACCCAAGATTTACACCGTTAAGACTTGCCATTCGCTTTTTTTCAATAAAAATTGATGCGTTATTTTCACGAAGAGCAGTTTCAAAGCTCATTAAAATCTTAGAATTTTCATTGTCAAACTGAATAAGCTCACTATCTTTTGAGTTTCTAAAACTCTTACATCCTGTAAAAAGCCAGATTGCTTCTAAAAGATTTGTTTTGCCTTGTCCATTTTGACCATATATAACATTTATTTCTTTGTGCGGAAAAATCCCTATAAAATCAATATTACGGAAATTTTCAATTTTTATCTCATTAACGTGCATCAGATAACCTCATAAACAACGCCGTCAAATTCAACCTTTTCACCTTGATGAATTTTTTTACCACGAGCAGTGCAGACTTCACCATTAACCTTAACGTCGCCTTCTTGAATGACGATTTTTGCATGGCCACCTGTCATAACTGCATTAACAAGCTTTAACAATGCATCAAGTCTAATAAAATCGCTATCTATTTGAATTTGTCTATGCTCTTTTTGTTTAATTCTCGCTGAAATCTTTTTCATATCAGTTCATCCTTACAGGAAGTACCATAAACAAGAAACTTCTTTCATAGATGAGTGAACCATCATCTTCTGGTACCATAATAATTGGTGATGTTGCACCGTTAAGACGAAGAGTGATTTCATCTGTATCACAAACTTTAAGAGCATCTAGAAGATATTTGTTGTTAAAACCAATTTCTACTCTTTCACCCTGAATGTCTGCAAGAATTCTGTCATTTGCAGTACCAAGAGCAGTTGTACTTGAAATTCTGATTGAATCTGTATCAAAAATACATCTTACATAACTCTTAATTCTTTCAGTAATAATAAGAGATGTTCTTTCAATACTACTGATAAGATTTCTTGTGTTAACTTTTACTTCTGTTTTTGCAGTTGTTGGAATTGCTGCTTTATAACTTAAAAACTCACCTTCGAGAAGACGAGAAATAATTACATAATTGCCACATTCAAAAAGAATATGACGAGAAGCAACAACCATTGAAATTGTTTCGCAATTATCCCCAATAAGCTTTACAACTTCATTAAGTGTTTTCTTTGGAACAACAAAGATTTTTTCTTCGCCGTTATAATCAATTTTTTCATTTCTGATTGCAAGCTTATAACCGTCAACTGAAACAAGACGAATATTACCACTTGTAACTTCAAAACGAACACCTGTGTGAATAACTTTTGAATCATTTTCTGCAGCAGCAAAAATTGTTTTCTTAACCATATCTTTAAGAATTTCGCCACCTACAACAATTGGAAAACCACCTGAAACTGATGGAAGCTCAGGATAATCAGCTTCTGAAAATCCCATAATTGAGAATTCAGAGTCACCACTCTTAATTTTGCAGATAAGACGGTCATCACATTCAATTGAAACAAGGTCATCAGGAACATTTCTCAAAATATCGCAAAGAATTTTTGCATTTAAAATAATGCTACCAGTTTGTTCAACTCGACCTGCAACTGATGTGATAATGCCAACTTCAAGGTCATAACCTGTGAGCATAATTCTGTCATTTTCTGCTTTTATTAAAATACCTTCAATTGTTGGAAGGTTTGATGACTTTGTAGATGTTGCTCTTTGAACATTCATACAAGCTTCACTGAGAATTTGTGAGGAACAGATAAATTTCATAAACATTCTCCTTTAAAAGAATAAAAATAATAAAAAGAATAGTATTAGTAGTAGAGTCGGTTTAAACTGTCGAAAACTCTGTTTTTTCTTTATTTATAGGGCTTAACAGAATTTTTTTCTGTTTTGAAAAGTCTTTAATGGATTGTCAAAACAAAAGTTATAAACTAACTTGTTGAAAACCTGATTGTTGAAAATTTAAAAATTGTTGAAATCTTAGTCATTTATATTCTTAATAATTTCATTAATCAAGTTTTTATATTTTGAGTCAGAATTAATTTTATTTTGAACATTTTTAAGTGAAGAGTTAACAGTTGAATGATTTCTGCCAAAGACTTTACCAACTTCATCTTGAGATAAATCAGTAATTTCTCTAATAATGTACATTGCAGCCTGTCTTGCGTTGTTAATGTTAGCATCACGACGCTCACTTTTAAGCTGTTCAGCAGTAACACCAAAAGTAAAAGATACATTTTCAAGAATATTATCAATTACAACGCCGATTGGTTGGCTTGTAATAAGAATATCTTTAAGCACTTCTTTTGCAACTTCAATTGTTGGTGAAACATCATTAAATGAGCAATAAGCATAAATATTTTTAACTGCTGAACCCATCTGACGAACATTGCTTTTAATATTTTCAGCAATAAAGCTACAAACATCATTTGGCAATTCAAAACGAAGTCCGTTTGCTTTATCTTTGATAATTGCAACTCTTGTTTCAAAATCAGGTGGTTGAATGTCACAAAGAAGACCACTTTCAAATCTTGTTTTAAGTCTGTCTTCAATTTTTGGAATAGCACTTGGTGGCTTGTCCGATGTCAAAACAATTTGTTTTCCGGCTTTGATTAAAGTATCAAAGGTATGGAAGATTTCTTCTTCAGTTTGAGCTTTACCTGCAATAAATTGAATATCGTCAATAAGTAAAGCATCACAAGTTCTGTATTTATTATGTAAATCGTGAGTTGTTTTTGTCTGCAATGCAAAATAGAGTTCATTTGTTAGATTTTCACTTGTTGTATAAACAATATTCGCGTCAGGATTATTACTCTTAATTTTTTCAATAATAGCATTTAAAAGGTGAGTTTTGCCAAGTCCTGAATTACCATAAATAAATAATGGATTAAAAACTGACCCAGGAGTTTCCGCAACTCTCATTGATGCTGTATAAGCAAATTTGTTTGATGGACCAACTACGAAATTATTAAAAGTTAATTTTGCATTTTCAATATTTGAATAACTTGAACCATTTGAAGCTGAATTGTTTTCTTCGCTTTTATCGTTTGGAATATTTTCAAAAGGAATAAGCTCAATTTCAACATTGAAACCCAAAACATTATAAAAACCGTCTTCAATAAGTTGACGATATTTATCCATAATCAAGTCAATTTTAAAGCCAGGTGCTGCAATAATAACTCTTTCTGATTCAAGTTTAATAAGCTTTAATGGCTCAATCCACATATTATATGCGATTGAATTCATATTTTCTCTGCAATAATCACAGACAGCTTGCCAGAATTCTGAATATGAGTTCACTTAAATCTTCCTTTCAATATTTTTTATAAAAACAGGTAAAATGCTGTAATTTCAATAAAAACCGCGTTATTTTGCGTTTTTGGTGAATATAAGTGTACTTGCCCACTATCATACATAATCAATTTTAGCACACTTTAAAACGAATTTCAATGAATTTTAAAGGAAAAATTAAATAAATATACAATTATAGTATATATATAAATAGTGCAACTTTTCAAAAAATTAAAAAATAAAATAAAAATTTCAGGTTGAGTTTTCAACATAAAACACAAGATATTGTTGAAAACTTTGTTTTTTTATTATGAAACCCAAATATATTGACTTTTTTGCGATGATTTTTTAAAGTTGACAAGTTGACAAAATTTTTATATAATGTCTATCCGCAGATATTTTTACATGTGTGACTATTAAATGAAACGGAGGAGTAAATAATGAAGAGAACTTATCAGCCTAAAAAGCGTCATCGCAAGATGGAACACGGCTTCCGTAAGAGAATGTCTGACAGAAATGGCAGAAAGGTACTTGCTCGTAGAAGAGCTAAGGGCAGAAAGCAGTTGACATATTAATTTGTCAATGAAGGTTTTTAAAAAGTGAAACGGACAGTAACATTAAAAGAAAATTGCGATTTTCGCAGACTGTACGGCAAAGGTAAATCATTTCAATCTCCTGCACTGGTTTCTTATGTATTGAAAAACCGTGCGGGAATTTGTCGTATCGGGATAACTACTTCAAAAAAGATAGGTAATGCAGTTGAAAGAAATCGTTCAAGACGAGTTATTCGTGCGGCTTATTGTGAAATTGAAGATAGAATAAACGGTAATTATGATTTCGTATTTGTTGCTAGGTCAAGAACAAAATATCAAAAAAGCACACAGATAGCACAATTAATGCTTTCACAGTTAAAGGAAGCAGGTGTAATTGATGAAACAGTTCATAATTAAATCAATCAGATTTTATCAGAGAAAAATATCACCTTTGTTCGGGCCAAAATGCCGTTATTATCCAACCTGTTCGCAATATGCAATACAAGCAGTTGAAATTCACGGAGTCTTGAAAGGCTCTGTTCTTGCTGTATTAAGACTTTTAAGATGCAATCCCCTTTTTCCCGGTGGGTATGACCCAGTTCCCGAGAAAAAACAAAAAAAGTGAGTCCAATAATTTTCGGAGGACAAAATGTACGAATTTATTTATAACGTTTTTTCAGTACCATTTGGTTACATTATCGGCTTTTTTTATGATTTAAGTAATAATTACGTTTTATCATTGTTGCTTATGACGCTCTGCGTTAAGCTTATTTTACTCCCGTCCTCGATTAAGCAGCAAAAGGGTATGGTTAAATCCCAAAGAATGCAACCAAAACTCAAAAGAATCAGAGAAAAATATGCTGGCAATCAGCAAAAAATCAATGAAGCTACACAAGAGCTTTATTCAAAAGAAGGCTATTCAGCTATGACTGGTGGTTGTTCAGGTCTTCTTATTCAGTTCCCTGTTATGATGGGCGTTTTCGCAGTAAACTATAGACTTTTGTCTTATGTTCTTAAAATTCCAAAAGAAACAATTGAAATACTTAAAGCTGAAGTTTTGAAACTTTCTGATTTGACAAACTATGAAAAACAGGAATTAAGACTTGAACTTACTGCAATTACTCGTTTCGACGAACTTGATTTATCAGCTATTCCAGTTGAAACAGTAACAAAAATTAATGAATTCATCGATAATTTCCAACTTTTTGGAATTGACCTTTCAAGAACACCTGATACAAAAATGGGTATGGACCCATTGTGGCTTATCCCTATTCTTACAGGTGTAACTTCACTTGCTATGGGTGTTTATACATGGCTTCGTCAGAAAAAGACAAATCCTGAAATGGCAAATAACCCATCAATGGGTTGTATGTCACTTATGTCACCTGCAATGAGCATTTATTTCTCATTCTTGTTCCCTGCAAGCGTTGGTGTTTATATCATTATGTCAAGTGCACTTTCATTTGTTCAGATGCTTATCACAAATAAAGTGTTCACACCTAAAAAGATGCTTGCTAAAGCAATGGTTGACGAAACAATTAACCGTCGCGCAAGAGAAAAAATACTTAAAAATGTTGCAGATACATTGGATGACGATAAAACTGAGGTGTAAATATGATTAAAGAAGCAATCGGAACCGGTAATACGGTTGACGAAGCAAGAGCTGCAGCAATGCTCGAATTGGGTGTTACCGACTTTGACGATTTTTCAGTTGAAGTTATGCAGACTCCTACAAAGAAAATCCTTGGTCTTTTTGGTGGTAATCCTGCAAAAGTTAAGATTTCAATTGAAGTAGCAGACCCAAAACCAGAAAAGAAACCAAATAACAAAAACAACAAAAAACACGACAAAAAAGTCGTTAAAAACGAAAACAAAAAACCAGTAGAGAAAAAAGAAGAAGTTAAAGAAGTTAAGGTAGAAAAGAAAGAAGAAGCTTCTCTTCCTTTAAACGAAACAAATCTCTATGGTGAAACAGTTGAATATATCAAGTCAATTGTTCTCGGTCTTGGCATGACAGAATGCAATATCAAAGAAATGTCAAACGAAGAAGAAATCTATTTTGAACTTGATTGTGGTGATGACTATGGTATCATCATCGGTAAACGTGGTGAAACTCTTGATGCTATTCAGTATCTTGCAAGAATGATGGCAAACAAGGGTAATCAGAGTTATAAGAGAGTTTCAATCAATGTTGGTAACTACCGTGCAAAGAGAGAAGAAACTCTTAAAATCCTTGCAAGAAAAACAGCAATTAAAGCTGTTCGTCAGGGAAGAAACATTTCTCTTGAACCAATGAATCCTTATGAAAGAAGAATTATTCATACAGCAGTTCAGGAGATTGAAGGTGCAACTTCTCATTCAATCGGTTCAGACCTTGATAGAAGAGTTGTTATCACACCTGTTGAAGGTGCAAAAAATCATTCTCGTAGCAGAAACGGTGGCTATAACCGTGGTGGCAGACGTGAGAAGAAAGAGGCTTATAAGCCAGAGATTTCTCCAGACAGAGCACCAAAGAGCGATATTGATGGTTCAGCTCTTTATGGAAAAGTTGAAATCCCTTCAAAAATTACAGACTAATTGATAATCGGCGGTGGTAGGAATACTTATCGCCGATTTTTTTCAAGGAATTGATATTATGGAATATTTTGCAAAGGAATATGATGTAGCCGTTATCGGTGCAGGTCACGCAGGTATTGAAGCAGCACTTGCATCTGCTCGACTTGGGGCAAAAACGGTTGTATTTACAATCAATATGGATTGGGTTGGCAATATGCCTTGTAACCCATCAATCGGTGGAACATCAAAGGGACATCTTGTTCGTGAAATTGATGCTCTCGGTGGTGAAATGGGTATTGCGGCTGACAAAACATCCATACAGACAAGAATGTTGAATCGAGGTAAAGGCCCTGCGGTTCACTCTTTGCGTGCCCAGATTGACCGTCGGGAATATTCCAAATATATGAAACACACCCTTGAAAAACAAGAAAACCTTGATATGAAACAAGCTGAAATCGTTGACCTTTATAAAAAGGACGGGGTTTTCTATCTAAAAACACAACTTGAAGCAATTTATTCAGCAAAAGCAGTAATTCTTGCAACAGGTACATTCTTAGGTGGAAGAATTTATATTGGTGATATTTCTTATGAAAGTGGACCTGACGGAATGTTTGCAGCAACTCGGCTTTCAGAAGCACTTTATAAAATGGATATTCCACTACGCAGATTTAAAACAGGTACTCCGTCAAGAGTTAATAGACGCAGTGTTGATTTTTCTGAATTAGAAATTCAAGAGGGTGATGAGCAGATTGTTCCATTCTCTTTTGCAACAACAGAGCTTCCAGAGAATAAATCAGTTTGTCACATTACATATACAAACGAAGAAACAAAGAGAATTATCCTTGAAAACATTCACCGTTCTCCCCTTTACTCCGGCAAAATAGAGGGTGTAGGCCCAAGATATTGTCCAAGCATTGAAGATAAAATCGTAAGATTTGAAGAAAAAGAAAGACATCAACTTTTCATCGAGCCTTGCGGACTTGATACAGAGGAATTATATCTTCAAGGTATGTCATCTTCTCTTCCCGAAGATGTTCAACTTAAATTTTTACGCAGTATTAAAGGTCTTGAAAACGTTGAAGTTATGAGAACTGCTTATGCTATTGAGTACGACTGTGTTGACCCTTTGGCGCTCAAAGCATCTCTTGAATTCAATGATATTGACGGATTATTCGGTGCAGGACAGTTCAACGGTTCATCAGGATATGAAGAAGCAGCCGCACAGGGACTTATTGCAGGTGTTAATGCAGTTAGAAAAATCCAAGGTAAAGAACCTTTTATTCTTGACCGTGCAAGTTCATATATCGGCACTCTTATTGATGACCTTGTTACAAAGGGTTGCTCTGACCCATATAGAATGATGACATCTCGTAGTGAATACAGACTTTTACTTCGTCAGGATAATGCAGATATCCGTCTTATGCATTATGGATATGATATTGGACTTATCTCACAAGAGAGATATGATAAATTCTTAAACAAACTTGAACTTATAAAGCAAGAGCGTGAAAGAGTTGAAAGCATTACAATTGCACCGTCAGACGAAATTAATGAAGTGCTTGTTTCACGTGAAACAGCGCCAATGAAGACTGGCATAAGACTTGCTGAACTTATAAAACGTCCACAGCTTGACTATGATTGCTTGACACCATTCGACAAAACTCGACCAGAGCTTTCACCAGATGTTTTTGAGCAAGTTGAAATTGATTTGAAATATGAGGGATATATCAAACGTCAGCAAGCAAAGGTTGACGAAATGAGACGCCTTGAAGTCAAGAAAATTCCTGCAGATATAGATTATGACGATGTTTATTCTCTTCGACTTGAAGCAAGAGAAAAACTTAAAAAAGTCCGACCAGAAAGTGTGGGACAAGCATCCCGTATAAGTGGTGTTTCACCATCGGATATTTCAGTATTGCTTATTTATCTTAAAAAGGAACAGATATAATGTTAAATAAAGAGTTATTCTATGAAACAATTAAACCTTTTGAATTAGAAATCGATGAAGATGCCTTTGCTCGTCTTGATAAGTTTGCAGAGTTGCTTATTGAAACAAATAAGAGTTTTAATCTCACTGCAATCAAGGAGCCTGATGATGTAACAGTTAAGCATTTTGCCGATTGCCTTGCTATTTTCAAATATGTTGATATTCCAGAAAATGCAAAGATTATTGATGTTGGCACAGGCGCAGGATTCCCTGGACTTGTGTTGAAACTAGCAAGACCTGATATAAATATGACTTTTCTTGATAGTACAAAGAAAAAGTTAGGTTTTATTGAAAATGTGCTCAATGCTTGTGGTGTTAAGGGCGAAACTCTTCATATGAGAGCAGAAGAAGCAGCACAACTTTCAAAATACAGAGAACAATTTGATTTTGCCACAGCAAGAGCAGTTGCCGCTCTCCCCGTCCTTTCTGAATATTGTTTGCCATTTGTAAAGCAAGGTGGTAGCTTTGTTTCAATGAAATCTGCCGAAAGCAACGAAGAAATGGAAGCAGCAAAAAAAGCAATCGGCATTCTTGGTGGCAAAATTGAAAGTGATATTGTGTTTGATTTAGTCGAAAATATGCCTCGAAGAATTATAACAATCAAAAAGAATTCGCAAACTCCGACAAAATATCCAAGACCATCTGCACAAATCGCTAAAAAACCTTTAAAATAATGACGAAAACCGTTGATACATAAAGGATTTGGACGAACGGATTTTCTTTACAAACAGACCTTCACAGTGTTATTCTTATGTCAAGGACAAGCACTGCGGAGGTTTTTATTTATGCTCAAAAAACAAAATAGAATCAGAACAGAAAGTCAGATACTTATGGTTCCACAAGGCGATATTCTCCCAAATCCAAATCAGCCGAGAAAAAGATTTGATTATGACGAACTTGAAGGGTTGGCACAAAGTATTCGTGCAAACGGAATTTTGCAACCACTCATAGTTAGAGCACTTGAAAACGGAAAATATGAACTTGTTGCAGGTGAACGCAGACTCCGTGCGGCAAGGCTCACAGGACTGACAAAAGTGCCATGTGTTGTCAGTGATATTTCCGAAACAGATTCTGCAATTTTTGCAGTGCTTGAAAACCTTCAAAGACAAGACCTTGACTATTTCGAAGAAGCAGAAGCGTTGGCAATTCTCGTCAGTGATTATCATATGGGACAAGACGAACTCTGTAAAAAATTGGGCAAGGCACAATCAACAATATCAAACAAGTTGAGATTATTAAAACTCAGCGACGAAATGAGATACCAGATAAGCCGAGCAGGTCTTTCTGAACGCCATGCAAGAGCGCTACTCTCTTTAAATGATGAAGTCCAAAGGGCTCGAGCATTGGCAATTATAATTGACAGACATTTGACCGTAAGTGAGAGCGAACAACTAATTGACCAGATGATTCGCAAAAATGAAGCACCAAAGAAGCAAATGCTCCGTGGCTTTAAAGATATTCGTATATTTATCAACACTTTGAATAACGCGGTTGATAATATAAGACGAGCAGGAATTGATGCGGACTCAGTAAAAACAGAAACTGATGAATATGTAGAATACATAGTGCGAATTCCTAAAATTGATGATGTAGTGAGAGATATTGCTACATAAAACGGTAAAACCACCAGTTATCCCCCGATAACACAGGTGATTTTATATAGTGGCGAAAGCCACCCATATCCTTCTCTTTCACACCCCACATCCACAGCGAAAGGCTCCCGAAAGGGAGTCTTTTGCTATTTAATAAAAAGCAGAGAAAAAGTTAAAAGATAATAGAGAAAAGAAAAGGGTCTGCGACGCATATTTAATTTTATATAAACCAATTCTTTTCACTTTTCACTATTATCTATTAACTGCAAAGGACGCCTTTGCTTTTGTTTCACGTGAAACATAGGCATTAAATTATGCAAATATAACACATTTATCTACTAAAATTTGCCATATAAATTTTAAAATTTTGCTTTTATTTTTATAATAAGTATGTTATACTTGTATAAAATCGGGTATTAGGGTGCGAAATATCACCTTTTTACCATTTCGGAGTGGGATTTTTTGGCAAAAGTTGTTTCAATTATTAACCAAAAAGGTGGTGTAGGTAAAACTACTACTGCCGTGAGCCTTGCAGCCGCAGTTGGCGCAAAGGGATACAGAGTTTTACTTGCAGACATTGACCCACAGGGCAATTCAACAAGTGGATTTGGTATAAACAAAAGAAAAATCACAAATTCATCATATGATGTGCTTGTTAAAGATATAAACGCAAATGACGCAGTTGTGAAAACACAGTTTAAAAATGTTGATGTTATTCCCGCTGATTTAAATCTTGCAGGCGCAGAAGTTGAATTGATTGAGATTGAAAAGAGAGAAGCAAGACTTAAAATTGCCGTTGCTCAACTTTGGGACAAGTATGATTATATTTTCTTTGATTGCCCCCCTTCTCTCGGTCTTATTACAATAAACGCATTAACGGCGTCAGACACATTCTTAGTTCCTGTTCAATGTGAATTCTACGCTCTTGAAGGGCTTGCTCAGCTTATGGCAACTGTTCGTCAGGTAAAAAGACTTTATAATCCACATATTGAGCTTGAAGGGGTTTTACAGACAATGTATGACGGAAGACTTAATCTTACACAACAGGTTGTGACAGAGATTAAAAAATTCTTCCCAAATAAAGTCTATAAAACAACAATTCCAAGAAATGTCAGACTTTCAGAGGCTCCATCATTTGGTGAGCCGATTATGTATTATGATAAGCATTCAAAAGGCGCATTGGCTTATGACGCTTTTGCTGATGAATTCTTATCACAACAGAAGTGATGAGGTGAATATATGGCAAAAAAAGGTGGATTGGGCACAGGTTTAGACGCTCTATTTCTTGATAATTCTGCAACAGAAAGCAACAATACTGCTGTAACTCTCCCGATTAACGAGATTGAGCCTAACCGTGAACAGCCAAGAAAGATATTCAATGAGAAAGCTCTTGAAGAATTGGCAAAGAGCATTGAGCAAAACGGAATTATCCAACCTTTGCTTGTTCGTCCAATGTCTGATGGCAGTTATCAGCTTGTTGCCGGTGAACGCAGATGGCGTGCAGCACGCATGGCGGGGCTTACAGAAGTTCCTGTTACTATCCGTGAAATGACCGACGAAGAAGCAAGTGTATTTGCTCTTATTGAAAACTTGCAAAGAGAAGATTTGAATCCGGTTGAAGAAGCAGAAGGACTTAAATCTCTTATTGAAACTTATGGATTTACACAAGAAGAAGCTGCTGAAAGAGTTGGCAAATCCCGTGTAGCAGTTACAAATACATTGAGATTGTTGAAACTTCCTGAATCTGTATTAAGTTTACTTGGTAACGGCAAACTCACAGCAGGCCATTCCCGTGCATTACTTTCTCTCGACGATGAAAAAGAGATGCTTCGAATAGCAGATGCTGCAATAAGCCAGGACCTTTCAGTGCGTCAGGTTGAAAAAATGGTTAAATACGCTTTACAAGGTGAAAAACCCAAACCTAAAAAGCGTGATAAAAAACGAGATAAATTCTATGACGAAGTTGAGATTGCTCTCACAAATGTGCTTGGAAGAAAGGTTAAAATTTATTTATCCAGCACAGGTCATAAAGGAACTCTTGAATTTGAGTTCTTCGGTAAAGAAGACTTAACAAAGTTAGCAAAAGAATTCGATAAATAAGGTGAAATAAAATGCTTGATATTAAATTTTTAAGAACTAATCCTGATGTTGTTAAAGAAAACATCAAGAAAAAGTTTCAGGATGAAAAGCTCCCACTTGTTGATAAAGTAATTGAGCTTGATGCAGAATACAGAGCAGCAAAGGGCCGTGGCGATGAACTTCGTGCACTCCGTAATTCTGTAAGTAAAGAAATTGGCGGACTTATGGCTCAGGGCAAACGCGATGAGGCAGAAGTTGTTAAACAGAAAGTTAAGGATATGGCAGACGAGCTTGCAAGCTTGCAAGTTAAAGAAGCAGAACTTGAAGAAGAAATCAGAAAGATTATGCTTGTGATTCCTAACATTATCGACCCTAGCGTTCCAATTGGTAAGGACGACAGTGAAAACGTTGAAATTCAGAAGTATGGTGAGCCGGTAACACCTGATTTTGAAGTTCCATATCACGTTGATATTATGGAAAATCTCAATGGTATTGACCTTGACTCTGCAAGAAAGACTAGCGGTAACGGTTTCTATTATCTCTGTGGTGATATAGCTCGTCTTCATTCAGCAATTCTCTCATATGCAAGAGACTTTATGATTGACCGTGGTTTCACTTATTATATTCCACCATTTATGATTCGTAGCGATGTTGTAACAGGCGTTATGAGCTTTGCAGAAATGGAAAATATGATGTATAAAATTGAGGGTGAAGACCTTTACCTTATCGGCACAAGCGAGCACTCAATGATTGGTAAGTTTATTGATAGCTTTGTTCCTGAAGATGAGCTTCCAAAAACACTTACAAGCTACTCCCCTTGCTTTAGAAAAGAAG